>JBQCHW010000269.1:0-10678 GCA_051954315.1 Solirubrobacterales bacterium | reverse complement strand
CCGCCGAGGGCAGGTCCTCGCCGTCGCCCAACTGCTCGACCTGCTCGGCCTCGATCCGCTCGACGAGCTCGGCGATCTCCGGGTTGGCGGCGACGGCGCGGCCGATCTGCTCCTCGTAGTCGTCGGTTTCCTCCTCCAGCTCGGAGGCCTCGACGGCGATCCCGGTCAGCCCCTCGAGCCGGCGCAGCAGCGCCAGCGCCGCCTTCGGGTTGGGGACGGCGGCGACGTAGTGGGGCACAGCGGCCCAGAGCGAGGCCGAGTCGATCCCGGTCTGGCGGCAGAGGTCGTGGACGACGCCAACGATCCCGGTCGGGCCCTCGTAGCTCGAGCGCTCGAGTTCCAGCTCCTCGACCAGCTCCTGGCTGGAGGCGAGGCCGGTGATCGGCACCGGCAGGGTGTGGGAGACCTCGGCGATCAGGGCACCGAGGGTGATCACCATCTCGACGCCGAGGGCGTCGGCGACGGTCGCGATCGTCTCCGAGAAGGTGCGCCAGCGCAGGTTCGGCTCGGTGCCGTCGAAGAGGACGAGGTCACGGTCGGCGCTCGGCACCGGCACCGCGATCACGTTGTTCTCCGGCCACTCGATCCGGCGCGTCTGGCCCTCGTCCATCTGGATCGTCGGCCGGGTCGACTGGAAGTCGAAGAAGTCCTCGGGATCGATGCTGGCGATCTGCTCGCCTTCGAGGTCGTTGGCGATCGAGGCGAGGGCGGTTGAAGCCGCCGCGGCGGCGTCGTTCCAGCCGCGAAAGGCGCAGACCAGGATCGGCGAGCGCAGGCGCGGCAGGTCACCTTCCCAAGTAAGTGAGTCCACGCTTCTGAGCGTAGACCATGCGCCGCGGCCCCTTTTGGTTACTCGGGGGCAGCGGTGCGGGCGCGGCGGACCAGCTGGACGGCCATGAACAGGGCGAGGGCGGCGAAGGCGAGCTGGAGGGTGCGTTCGGAGAGGTGGTTGGCGAGGGCGACGCCGACGAGGACGCCGAGCGGGGAGAGGGCGCCGATGATCAGCGCCTCGCGGAGGCGGACGTTGCCGTAGCCGTTCTGCCGGTAGGCGCCGACGATCGCGACGACGACGATCATCAGCAGCGAGGTCGACTCCCCCTCGACCTGGCTGAGGCCGATGAAGACGGTGAGGGCGGGGACGAAGAGGACGCCGCCGCCGACGCCGACGAGCCCGCCGGTCATCCCGCCGGCGAGGCAGATCAGGACGGCCGCCAGCTCGCTCACGACAGGATCAGCTCCACGGCGATCGCGACCAGGAGCAGGGCGAAGAGGTAGGAGACGGCGCGCTGGGGGATCCGCTGCTGGATCGCGGTGCCGAGGACGACGCCGACGACGGCTGGGATCGAGAGCAGCAGGCCGGTGAGGACGTGGACGTTGCCGTAGACGCCGCCTTGGGCGAGGGCGCCGAAGAGGCCGATGATCACGATCGCGGCGAGGCTGGTGCCGGTGGCGAGGCGCTCGCCGTAGCCGAACCAGAAGATCAGCAGCGGCACGATCACGGTGCCGCCGCCGACCCCGAAGAGGCCGCTGAAGACGCCGGCGATGGTGCCGATCGCCGCCAGCTTGAGGAGCGCATGGTCCGGGCTCACGCTGGCGGGCATCCCGCGATACTAAGAGCCGTGCCCCCCGACTCCGAGACCCCCGCTGCTCGCGGGGACGGCGACTGGGCCGCTGCGCTGGCGCCGCTGCGCGAGGCGCCCGAGCGCGCGGCGATCCTCACCGACGTCGACGGGACCCTGGCGCCGATCGTCGAGCGGGCCGAGCAGGCGGCGGTGCCGGCGGCGGCGCGCGAGGTGCTGGCGGCGCTGAGCGAGCGCTACGCGCTGGTCGGCTGCATCTCCGGGCGGCGGGCCGAGGACGCGCGGCGGCTGGTCGGCCTCGACTCGCTCGCCTATGCCGGCAACCACGGGCTCGAGCTGCTGCTGCCCGGCGAGGATTCGCCGCGGCCCGATCCCTCGGTGGCGGGGCGGGAGGACGAAGCGTCCGAGTTCCTCGCTGCGGTCGATGGCGAGCGGCTCGCCGCGGCCGGGCTGCGGCGGGAGGACAAGGGTCCGATCCAGGCGCTGCACTGGCGCGGCAGCCCCGACGAAGCGAGGGCGGAGAGCCGCGCCCACGAGATCGCCAACGAGGCCGGGCGCGCCGGCCTGGAACCGCGCTGGGGGCGCAAGGTGCTGGAGCTGCGACCGCTTGGCGGCGGCGGCAAGGACGGCGCCATCGCCTCCCTTCTCGCCGACGGGCGGCTCGACCGCGCCACCTACGCCGGCGACGACCGCACCGACCTCGACGCCTTCCGCCGCCTGCGCGAGCTAAAGGAAGAGGGCCGGCTGAATGCGGCCGTCTGCGTCGGCGTCCTCTCGCCGGAGGGTCCGGCGGAGCTGGCCGAAGAGTGCGACGTCACCGTCGATGGGCTCGACGGGTGGCTGGAGATCCTCCGCTGGTTGGCCGGATAGATGCCCTACACCGACCTCCTTCGCACGAGCGTTTTCATCACCGCCGCCGAGGCGACGGCGCTGGGGGCGATCACGGCGCTTGCCGCCAACCGCGACGGCGACACGCGGATCGCGGTGATCGCCGCCGCCTGGTGGCTGATCGCGCTGGCGATCGGCATCTACCTCGGCCGTCCGCAGCGAGCCGCCGACGACGTCCGCGACCCCCTCGCCCGCGCCCGCACCGCCACGTCCCTGCCCGAGCAGACCCCGGCGCGGATCGCCTTCACCCGCCTCTGGCCGATCGCCTTCACCGCGATCGCCGCCGGTGTCCTCGGCATCTTCTTCCCGGGCGTCGCCGCCGTCGGCGCCGGCTACGCCCTGATCGTCTCCCTCGCCTGGCACACCCGCGAGGCGGCCGTCCTAGGGGTCGAGAGCCGCGATGGCGTCAAGTTCTACGTCGTCCCCACCCACGCCCTGCGCCCGATCGAGCTGGTGCGAACCCCAGGCCTGCGCGGCGATCGCCTCGGCGCGACCTAGCCCCTAGAAGAGACAGGCGTGCAGGCCCCAGATATAGGCCTGTTTGCCGGCGCCGCGGAGGGGGCGCGAGCTGATCGGGGCGTCGGGGTGGGCTTCGGCTTCCTTCAGCTCTTCCTGCAGGCGCTTGACGAAGCTGTCGTACTCGTAGGCATCGGCCTGCGACGGTTCGAGGCCTTGGAGTTCAGCGGCGATCCGGCGGAAGGCCGGCAGCACCACCTTCAGCGGCAGCTTCGAGCTTTCCCAGTCGGGAGCCGAAGACGGCTGCTTCGGCGCCGGTTCGCCGGCCGCCTTGTGCATCGCGACGTCAGCCTGTTCCAAGCCCTTCTTGCAGAGGATCGAGGCGTGGAAGACGAAGTCGTATTTCTTCAGGTTGCGCGGCTTCGAATCGGTCTTCGCGGCGGTCGAGCTCGAATCGCTTCCGCCGCCGCCACACCCCAGCGCGGCCGCGATCGCGAGGATCGCCGCTCCCAGCAGCGCCGCCTGTAGAACCCGGTTCATCGGCGCGGGTCAATTTACTAAACAAAACTCGCGCGGATGGCGATCCGGTGCCTACTTCTTCATCAGCTTCTGGAACTTGCTCCAGCCGCGGGTGTTGGCGACGTCGTCGGCGGTCAGCCAGGCGCGGCGGGCGGTGGCGATCGCGTAGGCCATGTTGTCGAGGGTCTCGACCCCGTGGGCGTCGGTGTTGAGGACGATCTCGACACCGGCTTCACTAGCTAGACGGGCGTGGAGGTCGGAGAGGTCGCGGCGGTTGGGGTTGCCGTTGATCTCGATCATCGTCCCGTGCTCGGCCGCGGCGGCGGCGATCGCCTCGATGTCGACGCCGTAGGGCTCGCGGCGGCCGATCAGCCGCCCGGTCAGGTGGCCGATGCAGTCGACGTTCGGGTTGGCGATCGCGGTGAGGACGCGCTCGTTCATCTGCTTTTCCGGCACCGAGAAGGCGGTGTGGACGCTGGCGACGACCCAGTCGAGGGCGGCGACGAGGTCGTCGGGGTAGTCGAGCGTGCCGTCGAGGCCGATGTTGATCTCCGAGCCGACGAGGAGGCGGAAGTCTTTCTTCCCGTAGGCCTTGTTCCAGGCGCGCACCTCCTCGATCCGCTCCCAGAGGCGCTCGGCGGTGACGTGATCGCCGAAGCCGTGGCTGGCGGAGTGATCGGTGATCGCCAGGTACTCGTAGCCCCGGTCGCGCGCCGCCGCGGCCATCTCCTCGATGCTGTTGCGGCCGTCGGAGAGGGTCGTGTGGGAGTGGAGGTCGCCCCTGATGTCGCCGAGCTCGACCAGTTGCGGCAGCTTGCCCTCGCGCGCTGCCTTCAGCTCGCCGCGGCCCTCGCGCAGCTCCGGCTCGATGTACTCGTAGCCGAGGCGCTCGTAGACCTCGGCCTCGGTGGCGCAGTGGGTGACGTCGCCGCTCTCGGTGTCGGTTATCCCGTGCTCGGAGACCGAGAGGCCGCCGCCGACCGCCTCTTCGCGCAACTGCACGTTGTGGGCCTTGGAGCCGGTGAAGTGCTGGAGCAGGTTGCCGAAGTCGGCGGGCGGGACGATCCGCAGGTCGACCGAGACGCCGTTGTGGGTCTGGGCGCGGACGCCGTTGGCGCCCGGCGAACCGGCGGCGGCGACCAGCGGGTGCTCGGCGAGGTGCTCGGCGAGCGCGGCCGGCTCCTCGGCGGTGGCGATGATGTCGATGTCCTTGCAGGTCTCGGCCCAGCGCCGCAGCGAGCCGGCGACCTCGACCTTGTCGGCGGCCGGGTGCTCGCGCAGCGCCTCGACCAGCTCCTCGGCGATCGGCCGCACCTTCGAGAGCAGCAGCCGGCCCGGCCCCTCCCCCGGCTCGCCCAGCCGTTCGAGCGAGGCGAGGATGTTCTCCTCCGCCTTCGGGCCGAGCCCTTTGACGTCACGGACCTTTTCGGACTCGGCCGCGGCTTTGAGGTCCTCCATCGAGGCGATTTCCAGCTCCTCGAAGAGGCGCCGCGCGGTTTTCGGACCGACGCCGGGGACCCGGGTGACCTCGATCAGGGTCGGTGGGAACTTCGCCTTCAGCCGCACCGCCGCCGGAATCTCGCCGGTCTCCAGCAGCGCGTCGATCTTTTCCGCCAGCGTCTTGCCGACGCCGGGGACCTTGGTCGCTTCGCCCCGGCCCGCCAGCTCGGCGACCGCGACCGGGCTCTCGCGGATCGCCTTGGCGGCGGTGCTGTAGGCGAGGACGCGGTATTTGACCGCCCCGTCGAGCTCGTAGAGAATCCCCAGCTCTTCCAGGGCGGCGGCGATCTCAGCGTTCGTCACCTGCCAAGGAATACCATCGACGCCAAGACGGGTAAGGAGAGTGGGCCGGCCCGGGCGGGGTTGCACGGGGGCGCTATACTTTCTGAAGTATTGAGACCGACCACACGACCGGGAGACGGACAGTGACTGGCAAATTGACCGACGTAACCGATGCGACCTTCAAAGCGGACGTGCTCGAGGCCGAGGGGCCCGTGCTCGTCGACTTCTGGGCGCCCTGGTGCGGTCCCTGCCGCGTCGTGCACCCGGTCCTCGAGGAGATCGACTCCGAGCGCGACGACCTCAAGATCGTCTCGATCAACGTCGACGAGAACCAGCAGACGGCGGCCCAGTACGAAGTCCTGTCGATCCCGACGATGATCCTCTTCAAGGACGGGGCGATCGCGAAGAAAGTCGTCGGCGCGATGCCGAAGCGCCGCCTCGAGGCCGAGCTGGAGCCGGCGCTCGCCTAGCGGCGCCGCTCCCCCGCCTCACCCGAACCAATGCCGTTCGTTCAAGTCCACTGGTACGAGGGCCGCTCCGACGAGCAGAAGGCGGAGATCGCCAAACGCATCGAAGCGGCCCTGATCGAGGTAGCCGGCGTCGCCCCCGATCACTGCTGGGTGAAGTTCTCCGACTCGAAGAAATCGGACTTCATCATCGGCGAAAAGCCGTCGGACTAGTCAGGCAGCAGCTACGGACGCAGCCGAGCGGGCCACCTCTACCGTGACCTCTCGGTCGGGAGCGGCCAGAGCCGCCTCTGCGGTGGCCAGCAAAGCCTGGTAGTCGAGGCCGAGGCGCTCGGCCGTCCGCTCGAGCAGGTGAAGATGATCGGCGGGATTCAGTAGCTCGATATTGGCGACCCGCCCCTTCCGGGTTTCGACATGGCAATAGGTCTCATCGATCTCAACAGCTCCATCGCACAACCCGGGAGTCAGAAGCTGAATCAACATCGCGTTCGCCTTGCTGTCGTAATCCGCTTTCACCACCGCTCCCTTCGAAAGATCGTCACGATCAGATCGGGTTCATCCACAGCGACCACAGCACAAATCGGAGTACCTCGAACCATTCCAAGATACAGCGGTCTTCCCTGCTCATCCCGACTGATGACCTGAGGCCGAGAGATCATCGCTTCGACGTCCTGCTGCGTCATCGGAAGACCTCGCAGCTTGTTCTTCGCGTGCCGACTCAGCTCCACCTCCCCCTAAGGGCGTGGAGTCCTATTTTCTCCCCCTCTAGGCGCGGGAAACGCCGATTTTGAGGTCGCGGCCGTCGATCTTGGCGGTGGCGCCGTTGGCGCTGCCGTCGTAGGAGACGGAGGTGGCGAGGACCTCGTTGGCTAGGTAGTCCTGGTGGGCTTGGGCGGCGGCTAGGAGGTCTTCGTCGCCGGCGAGGGTGAGGGCGATGCGGTCGGTGATCTCCAGGCCGGCGTCTTTGCGGGCGATCTGGACGGCGTGGACGATCTCGCGGGCGAGGCCCTCGCGGCGGAGCTCGTCGTCCAGCTCCAGCTGGAGGGCGACGGCGTGGCCGGCCTCGGCCTCGACCTCGTAGCCCTTGAGCGGCTGGAGGGCGAGGGTGAGGTCCTCGGAGGCGAGGGTGTGGTCGCTGCCGTCGATGTTGATCCCGATCTCACCGCCTTCCGCTAGGACGGCGGCGACGTGGGCGCCGTCGAGCGCCTCGACGGCGGCGGCGACCTGGGGCATGCTCTTGCCGAAGCGGGGACCGAGGGCGCGGTAGTTGGGCTTGGCGCTGTAGGAGACCAGCTCGGACTCGTCGCTGACGAAGTCGAGCTCCTTGACGTTGAGCTCGGCGGTGACGAGGCCGGCGCGGGCTTCGATCGCGGCGCGCTCCGCCTCGTTGGCGACGATCACGGCCCGGCGCAGTGGCTGGCGGACCTTCGCCTTCGCCTGGGCGCGGGCGGCGCGGCCGAGCTCGACGGTGAGGCGCACCGCCTCCATCCCCTGCTCGAGCTCGGGGTCGCGGAGCGCCTCCTCGACCTCCGGGAAGTCGCGCAGGTGGACCGAGGGGGCGGCGTCCTCGCCCGCGAGGTTGCGGTGGATCTCGTCGGCGAGGAAGGGCGTGAAGGGCGCCAGCATCGCGGTCGTCTCCAGCAGGCAGTGGCGCAGGGTCGCGAAGGCGGCGCGGTCGCCGTCCCAGAAGCGGCGGCGGCTGAGCCGCACGTACCAGTTCGAGAGCTCCTCGACGAACTCGGCAATCGCCCGCCCGGCGCTGGTGCAGTCGTAGGCGTCCATCCGCTCGCGCACGGTCGCGGTCGTCGCCTGCAGCTGCGAGAGCGCCCAGCGGTCGAGGTCGTTCCGTGTCGCTTTAGTGGCCTCCATGTCCACAAAAGCGACATCACCCGGCCCGAGGTTCTCCGCGTTCGCGTAGAGGACCCAAAACGAGTAGGTGTTCCAGAGGGTGAGGAGGAACTGGCGGACCGACTCGCCCACCGTGTCGACGCTGAAGCGGTAGCCGGCCCAGGGCTGCTGGGCGGTCAGGTAGTACCAGCGGAAGGCGTCGGCGCCGTGGGCGTTCAGCACGTCCCAGGGGTCGACGACGTTGCCGCGGCTCTTCGACATCTTCTGCCCCTCGGGGTCGAGGATCAGGCCGAGGCAGACGCAGTTCTTGTAGCTGGAGGTGTCGAAGAGGAGGGTCGACTCGGCGAGCAGGGTGTAGAACCAGCCGCGGGTCTGATCCTGGGCCTCGCAGATGTAGTCGGCCGGGAAGCGCTCCTCGAACTCCTCTTTGCCCTCGAACGGGTAGTGGAACTGGGCGAAGGGCATCGCGCCGCTGTCGTACCAGGTGTCGATCACCGAGACGACGCGACGCATCTCGCCCCCGCAGCGCTCGCAGTCGAGGGCGACGCCGTCGATGTACGGCCGGTGCAGGTCCTCCGGCACGGTGCCGCGCGCGCGCTCGCGCAGGTCCTCGACCGAGCCGGCGCAAAAGCGCTCGTCGCAGCCCTCGGCGGTGCACTCCCAGATCGGCAAGGGCGTCCCCCAGTAGCGGTCGCGCGAGAGCGCCCAGTCGACGTTGTTCTCCAACCATTTGCCGAAGCGGCCGTGCTTGACGTGCTCGGGGTGCCAGCCGATCTCCTCGTTGTTGGCGAGCAGCTGGTCCCGGGCCTGCGAGGTGGCGATGTACCAGCTCGACTTCGCGTAGTAGAGGAGCGGCGTCCCGCAACGCCAGCAGTGCGGGTAGGAGTGCTCGTAGACCTGCTCGCGGAAGAGCAGGCCGCGCGAGTCGAGGTCGGCGATCAGGGCCTTGGTGACCTCGGGGTCCTTGACGAACTGGCCCTCGAAGCCGGTGACTCGGGCGGTGAACTTGCCGTCGAGGTCGACCGGGTTGTAGAGGGTGCCGGCGTCGGTCGGGTCGAAGATGCCGTTCTCGGCGGCGACCTTGTAGTCGTCCTCGCCGAAGGCCGGTGCGATGTGGACGAACCCGGTGCCGTCGTCGGTAGTGACGAAGTCGCCGGGAAGGACGCGGAATGCGTTTGCGGGGCCGTCGTCGGAGAGGGCGAAAACCGGGCCGCGATAACTGCGGCCGACGAGGTCGGAGCCGGGGAAGCGGTCGAGAACCTCGGCGCCCTCACCCAGCACCTTCTCGACCAGCGGCTCGGCGAGGATCACGGTCTCCGATCCGTTGCCGCCGTCGGCGGCAACCCGCGCTCGCACGTAGGTCACCGTGGGCGCCACCGCGACGGCGACGTTGCCGGGAAGGGTCCAGGGGGTCGTCGTCCAGACCAACAGCGAGTCGCCGCTTTCGCTCCCGTCCTCGCCCAGCAGCGGGAACCGCACGTAGATCGACGGGTCTTTGACGTCCTCGTATCCCAGCGCCACCTCGTGCGAGGAGAGTGCGGTGCCGCAGCGCGGGCAGTACGGCACCACCTTGTGGCCCTCGTAGAGGCGGCCGTCGTCCCAGAGCTTGCGCAGCGACCACCAGACCGACTCGATGTAGTCGTCCTCGAGGGTGACGTAGGGGTCGTCGAGGTCGATCCAGAAGCCGATCCGCTCAGTCAGCTTGTTCCACTCCTCGACATACTCGAAGACCGACTCGCGGCAGCGGCGGTTGAACTCGGCGATCCCGAGCTCCTCGATCTCCTGCTTCGAGGAGATGCCGAGCTGCTTTTCCACCTCGAGCTCGACCGGCAGGCCGTGGCAGTCCCAGCCCGCCTTGCGCGGCACCCGGTACCCGCACATCGTCTTGTAGCGCGGGTAGACGTCCTTGAAGACGCGGGCGAGGACATGGTGGGAGCCGGGGCGGCCGTTGGCGGTCGGCGGGCCCTCGTAGAAGCTCCAGACCGGGGCGCCCTCGCGCTGGGCGAGCGAACGCTCGAAGACCCCCTCCTCGCGCCAGCGCGCGAGCATCCGCTCCTCCAGCTCGGGGAAGGACTGCTTGGGATCTACGGGCGCGAATCCGGGCATGAAGCTGAGGATTCTAGGAGCGGGGTGGCCGGGGGCGACCCACGGGCCTCACCAGACGAGGATGAAGTCCTCGGCGTCCTCGGGGTTGACGTAGACCGGGAGCTTCAGTCCCGGCCTCATCCGTAGGGCGGCGAACACGGGCATCACTTCCCGCCGCTTCACCTCGCGCCGCCCCGTGCCCGGCAGCTCCAGCTCGAGGCGCAGGCTCATCAGCGGCATCTCGTTGACTTTGGCGCTGCTGCCGGCGTCGAGGACGGTCGCGGTGCCGCGGATGCCCTGCTGGAAGACCCAGTCCTGGTGGGCCGCCTTGCGCTGCGAGTGGCGGGCATAGAGCCCCAGGCCGAAGGCGACCAGCGCCCAGATGATGCCGAGGGGCGCGAGGACGATCGCGACCTCGGCCGGGATCGGGAGGACGAAGGGGACGATGGCGATCGCCAGACCCCCGAGGCCGAAGAAGGCGATCACGCCGATGCCGATCTTGTTCAGCTGCATCTACTCCTCGCACTCCTCGCGGATCCGGGTGGCGACGTGGGCGGTGGCGTCACAGAGCGCGGCGAGGCCGGTGGCGCCAGGGTCGTCCTCCTCGATGCTGCCGAGCAGGGCGCCGTAGGCGAGCTCGAAGGAGAAGTCGGCCGGCTCGGCGGTGCGCAACCAGTCGACGAAGCTCGGCGAGAAGAGCCGCCGCAGCCAGATCGGGTCCTGGAAGGGGCTGGTGCTGACCGCGAAGCGCTCGTTCAGCGCCGTGCTCTCGGTCCAGAGCTTCGAGTGGCGCGCCTCGAAGCCGTAGAACTCGTCGTCGCGGGTGCTGCGGCCGCGACGGATGCAGAAGACGCGCGGGGCGAACTCGGTCGCCGTCGGCACGTGGGTGTTGGTGTTGTGGATGCGGATGGTTTTGTTGCGTTTGTTGGCGTGCTGGCCGACGATTCCCTCGACGCCGTCGCCGAAGGAGCCGCGGAGCGCCGGGCGCACCGGCGCTCCCTCGGCCTCGACCAGCAGCGGCGTCAGCGGATCGGTCGCGCAGCTCGACAGCAG
>JBQCHW010000268.1:0-3493 GCA_051954315.1 Solirubrobacterales bacterium | reverse complement strand
GAAGGCGCGCTTCGCCGTCACGCGCGAGTTCGCCAAGGCCGTGCGGGGCGTCCTGGGCGGCGCGCCGGATGTCGTCTTCGAGCACGTCGGCAAGGCGACGTTCCCGACCTCGGTCTTCACCGTCAAGCCGTTCGGCAAGGTCGTCATCTGCGGCGCCACCTCGGGCTACCAGCTCGACTTCGACGTCCGCTACCTGTGGATGAAGCAGAAGCAGATCATCGGCTCCCACTTCGCCAACGCCTACGAGTGCATGAAGGCCAACCAGCTGATGGCCGAGGGCAAGGTGCGGCCGGTGCTCTCGGAAACGATGGGCTTCGACGGCGTCCCCGGCGCCCACCAGCTGATGCACGAAAACAAGCACCTGGGCAAGATCGCGATCCTGGTCGGCGCCGAGTCCGAGGACGAGGGCCAGCACGAGGACGGACCGGGCGCGATCCGCGCGGAGGTGGGTGCCTGATGGAGGTCTGCACGCTCGACTGGCACATCACCCCGATGCGGGCCGACCGCTTCCTCGACCTCTGGGAACCGATGGCGGCGAAGGCCCCAGCCTACGGCGCCAAGAGTTGGTCGCTGACCCGCTCGACCGACGACCCGCTGGCGATCCGCCAGACGATGGTCTGGGAGAACCGCGCCGACTTCGAACGCTACTGGTACTCGGACGAGATCGAGCACGCCCGCGCCTCGGTCATCGACCTCTACGTCATCCCCCTGCTCCCCGCCTGGCACACCCTGCTCGCCGCCGAATAGGCCTGTCGACTTTGTATGGCATAGCCGTACAAAGTCGACACTCGCGCTGCCGCTAGCAGCGCTCCAGGGGCGCCATCGTCAGGCCGGCGCCCTCTAGCTGCTCCCAGTAGTGCTCGGCCGGCTCGCGGGGGCCGGTCCAGACGATCGCCTGGCCGCCGGTGTGGATCTGCTCGGCGATCCGGTGGCCCTGGTCGAGGCTGACCCCGGGCAGGACCCGGGCGAGGGTTTGGGCGACGTGGTCGAAGGTGTTGTGGTTGTCGTTGCGGACGATCACCCGCCAGTTGCCACCGAGGCCGGAGTCGGGGCCGGCCGTGCGCGGGCGCTCGATCGTGCTGGTCGACATCGCAGTGATTATGCCCCGGGTAACGCTGGAGTTAAAGCGGCTTAGAAGGGGCTCGGAACCCGGACGACGACGTCGTCGACGCTGGCGACGATGCCGTTGCCGTTCTTGACCGTGCCGACGACGACGGCCGAGGCGCGGCCGGAGAGGTCGCCGGCACCCGCGTCTTTGGCTTCGCCGACGAGCTTGTTGCCGACGTAGGCGAAGAGCCGGGCCTGGCCCTTTTCCGGGCCGCTGGTGACGTTGACCGCCCGCAGCCGCAGCTTGTTCGCTTCGTTGATGCCGACGACCGCTTTCTCGTTCTTGGCGATCGCCAGGTATTTGGTGCCTTCGCCCGTGACCTTGATCAGCTGCGCCTTTTTCTGCCGCGGGAAGACCAGAAGCGCGTACTTGGAGCCGCCGCCGGCGCGGAGCATCAGGCCGAGGTAGGCCTTGCGCTGCAGAGCGGTCGGAGTGCCGCTGAGCAGGCGCTCGGTGGCGGCGATCTCGAGGTCGCGGCCGAGCACCGGGGTGCGGAAGGAGCAGGAGCTGGTCGCCTTGCCGATCGTGATCCGCATCGCCCCCGCCGAGCCGGCGCGGGCGCAGTTCTTGCCGGAGAGCTTGACCAGCTGGCTGCGCTGGGCGAGCGACTCCATCCCGTTGCGGTAGATGCCGATCATCGCCGCGCCGGCGACGGCGCAGACGAGCAGGCCGGCGAGGACCGCCGCCAGGAAGGCAGATGAGAAGCGAAGCTTCATCGAGTCGGGAGCCTAAACACAGGCAAGGCCGAAAGATGCGGCTGGGGCCGGCTTGGGCGGCGGATTTCGGTCACTGTCGGCCTCTTCGGTTCCCAAATATCATTCAGCGCATGAGCGACCACCGACTTCCCCAGCCCGATCGCCCGTGGGTGATGCGCACCTACGCCGGCCACTCCGACGCCCGCCGCTCGAACGAGCTCTACCGCAAGAACCTGGCCAAGGGCCAGACGGGGCTCTCGGTGGCCTTCGACCTGCCGACGCAGACCGGCTACGACCCCGACCACGTCCTCGCCCGCGGCGAGGTCGGCAAGGTCGGCGTCTCGGTCGCCCACAAAGGCGACATGCACCAGCTGCTCGACGGGATCCCGCTCGACGAGATGAACACCTCGATGACGATCAACGCGACCGCCGCCTGGCTGCTCGGGCTCTACGTGACGGTCGCCGAGGAGAACGGGGTGAATCGTGACCAGCTGAAAGGCACGACCCAGAACGACATCATCAAGGAGTACCTCTCGCGCGGCACCTACGCCTTCCCACCGGAGCCCTCGATGCGGCTGATCGCCGACATGGTCGCCTTCAGCGTCAACGACGTGCCGAAATGGAACCCGACCAACATCTGCAGCTACCACCTGCAGGAGGCCGGGGCGACGCCGGTGCAGGAGATCGCCTACGCGCTCTCGACCGGGATTGCCGTCCTCGACGAGGTGAAAGCTCGCGGCCAGGTCGCTGACGAGGACTTCCCCAAGGTCTTCGGCCGCATCTCCTTCTTCGTCAACGCCGGCATTCGGCTGGTCGAGGAGATCGCGAAGCTGCGGACGATGAGCGCCCTCTGGCAGCAGATCGGCCGCGAGCGCTACGGGGTCACTGACGAGAAGATGCTGCGCTTCCGTTACGGCGTCCAGGTCAACTCGCTGGGTCTGACCGAGGCGCAGCCCGAGAACAACATCCAGCGGATCGTGCTCGAGGCGCTGGCGGTGACGCTCTCCCGCGATGCCCGCGCGCGGGCGATCCAGCTGCCGGCCTGGAACGAGGCGATGGGCCTCCCCCGCCCCTGGGACCAGCAGTGGAGCCTGCGGATCCAGCAGGTGCTGGCGAACGAGACCGACCTGCTCGAGTACCCCGACATCTTCGCCGGCTCGCACGTGATGGACGGGCTGGTCGCGGAGCTGACCGAGGGCGCGCGGGCGGAGATGGCCGTGGTCGAGGACCACGGCGGCGCCGTCAACGCCGTCCCTTACATGAAGGCGCGCCTGGTCGAGAGCCACCGCGAGCGGGTGGCGCGAATCGAGGCCGGCGAGCAGAAGGTGATCGGCCAGAACAGCTACACCGAGACCGAGGACTCGCCCCTGACCGCGGGCGCCGACGGCGGCATCCTCACCCCCGACCCCGAGGTCGAGCGCGAACGGGTCGAGGCGCTGGCCGAGTGGAAGGCCGAGCGCGACGAGGACGCGGTCAAGGCCGCGCTCGAGGACCTGGCGAAGGCCGCGGCCGACGAGAGCGTGAACATCATGCCGGCGACGATCGCCGCCGCCAAGGCGGGCGCCACGACCGGCGAGTGGGCTGCGGCGCTGCGCGAGACCTTCGGCGCCTACCGCGCCCCGACCGGCGTCGACGGCGCGGCGCCGGCGGCCGACCGCGACCAGCTGACCGAGATCCGTCGCCGGGTCGA
>JBQCHW010000267.1:0-7697 GCA_051954315.1 Solirubrobacterales bacterium | reverse complement strand
CGGAGAACTGGCTGGGTAGCCAAACCGGTCTCCGTATGCATAGGATCGCCCGCATGGACGCCCGCCTCTACGTCATCCCCGGCTCGCACCCGAGCTGGACCGCGGCGCTGATGCTCGACCACAAGGGCATTCCCTTCAAGCGCACCGACCTGATGCCGGTGGTCTCGAAGGGCGTGCTGCGGGCGGTCGGCTTCCCCGGCATCACCGTGCCGGCGCTGAAGATCGACGGCGACAAGGTCCAGGGCTCGCGCCAGATCGCCCGCGAGCTCGAGCGCCTGCGCCCCGAGCCGCCCCTCTTCCCCGCCGACCCCGCCCAGCGGGCCAAGGTCGAAGAGGCCGAGAGCTTCGGCGATTCCGAGCTGCAGCAGCCGATCCGTCAGCTTCTCTGGTGGGGCTTCAAGCAGGACAAGGAGCCTCTCCGCAGCTACTCCGAGGGCGCCAAGATCGGCGTCCCGATCGGCCTCGCGGTGAAGACCGGCGGCCCCCTGATCGCCCTCTCCGCCCGCTTCAACGAAGCCAGCGACGAGAACGCGCGAGCGGCGGCGGCGAAGCTTCCCGCCCTGCTCGACAAAGTCGACGCCTGGATCGCGGACGGCACCCTGAACGGCGACCAGCTCAACGCCGCCGACTTCCAGATCGCCCCCAGCATCGCCCTGGCCAACACCCTCGACGATTTCAAACCGATGATCGAAAGCCGCCCGGCTGGGGCGCTTGCGAGCCGCGTGGTCCCGAACTACCCGGGCAGGATGCCGCCGGTCCTACCGGCGGAGTGGCTCGACCCGCTGGCCGGGTCCAAGATCAGCTAGCGCCTGCGCAAGCCCGGTCCCGTCGGGCAGCGTCAGCTCCGGGTCGAGCTCGAGCAGGGGGACGAGGACGAAGCGACGGGTGGTGACCTCGCGGTGCGGAAGGGTGAGGCGGTCGTTGCTGATCTCGATGTCGCCGAGGAGGAGCAGGTCGACGTCTAGGGGGCGAGGGCTGTGGCGGGGGAGGTCGAACTGGCGGCCGCGCTCGGCCTCGACTCGCTTGCAGGCATCGAGGAGCTCTTCGGGCTCGAGGTCGGTGCGGATCCGGACGGCGGCGTTGAGGAAGTCGGGCTGGTCGAGGATCTCGCCGACCGGCTCGGTCACGTAGTTGGAGGAGACGGCCTCGACCTCGATGCCCTCGGCTTCCAGCAGCTCGACCGCGGCACGGAGGTGGGCGGCTGAGTCGCCGACGTTCGAGCCGAGTCCTAGGTAGCCGATCCGGGCTTCCAACTCGCGGTTCCTTTGTCGTGTATCTCCGGACGAAGGAACCACGCGTTCAGTCTTCGGCTGCGTCTTCGTCTTCGACCGTGCGTTCCTGGGTGACCTCGACGGCCACCTCTTGGATCGCCAGCGGCAGCGGCGGCTCCGGCTTGGCGGCGCGGACCCGGACCGATTCGCAGCCGTAGCGCTCCATCAGCCGCTCCCCCACCACCTGCGCCAGGCGCTCCAGGGTTTTGTAGCTGCGCTCGGTGGCGGCGAGGGCGACGATGTCGCAGACCTGGCCGTAGTCGACGGTGTCCTCGAGCCGGTCGGTCAGCACCGCGTCGCAGTCGGGGACGTCGAAGGAGATGTCGAACTCGAGCCGCTGCCCGACCTCCTGCTCGGCTTCGGAGACCCCGTGGTGGGTGTAGATCGAGAGCCCGCGGAGCTCGATTTCCGCGCTCGAATCGATGCCGTTTCCGTGGCTCTCCATGGCCTGGACGCTACCCGAGTATCGCCGTCGCCACGGTCAGCGCCTGGCGCATCTCGGCGACGTCGTGGACGCGGAGGACGTCGGCGCCCTCGGCGGCGGCGAGGATCGAGGAGGCGATCGTGCCGCCGAGCCGCTCGTCGGCGGCCGAGCCGTCGACCTTGCCGATGAAGCTCTTGCGCGACGTGCCGATCACCAGCGGCCGCCCCAGCTCCCGCAGCTCGCCGAGCCGCCGCAGCAGCTCCATGTTGTGAGCAGCGGTCTTCCCGAACCCGATCCCAGGATCGAGCCAGACCCGCCCCTCGTCGATCCCAGCGGCGACGGCGGCCTCGAGTCGCTCGGCGAGAAAAGCCTTGACGTCGGCAACCACATCGCCGTAGCGCGGGTCCCGCTGCATAGTCCGGGGCTCCCCGAGCATGTGCATGAGGACGACAGTGGCGCCCCGCTCAGCACAGAGCGGGGCCATCTCAGAATCGCCCCGCAGCGCAGTGACGTCATTGACGATCTCGGCGCCAGCGTCGAGTGCGGCGGCGGCAACGGCTGCCTTCGACGTGTCCACAGAGACGTGACACCCCGCGGCGACTAATCCGGAAATGACAGGGATAACTCGCCCCAGCTCCTCCCCCTCACCCACCGGCTCCGCCCCCGGCCGCGTCGATTCCCCTCCGACATCAAGAATCTCCGCCCCCGCCTCAGCCAGCTCCAACCCATGAGCAACCGCCGCCTCCGGATCAAGAAAGAGCCCCCCATCCGAAAACGAGTCAGGGGTCACGTTGACGACCCCCATCAACTGTGGGAGGGGGACCGGGTGACCCTCGGGCTGGCGGATACTCAAAATGCCGGCCTAATTAGGCCGGCATTTGTGAGAACGAGGGTCACCCGGTCCCCCTTATCCCCAACGTTGGAACAGCCTTAGGAAGCGTCGCCGCCGGCGAAGCCCGGCTTCGGCCGCGGCATCGGCCGCGAGCCCTCGCGAGCCGCCTTTTCCGGCTCGGGCGCGGGCTCGGCCGGCGCCGCCGGGTGCTCGTCGTCATCGGCGAAGACTTCCTCCGCCGGCTTGCCGTCGAGCAGGGCGATGAACTCCTTGGCGTCGATCGTCTCTCGCTCCAGCAGCAGCTTCGAGACCCGCTCGAGGTCGTCGCGACGCTCGTTCAGCAGGCTCTTCGCGGTCTGGTGGGCGCTCTCGACGATGCGGCGGATCTCGTCGTCGATCTCGCGGGCGATCTCGTCGGAGTAGTCGGGCTCGGAGCTGAACTCGCGGCCGAGGAACGGCTGGCCGCGGTCGTGGCCGAAGACGCGGGGGCCGAGGCGCTCGGACATCCCGAAGCGCATCACCATCTGCTTCGCCGTCTCGGTCACCTTTTCGAGGTCGTTGGAGGCGCCGGTGGTGATCTCGCCGAAGACGATCTCCTCGGCGGCGCGGCCGCCCAGGGTCATCGCCATCGTGTCGGTCAGCTCGGCGCGGGTGGTGAGGAACTTGTCCTCGGTCGGCAGGCTGATCGTGTAGCCGAGCGCTTGGCCGCGGCTGATGATCGAGATCTTGTGGACCGGGTCGGTGTGCTCGAGCAGCTGGCCGACGATCGCGTGGCCGACCTCGTGGTAGGCGGTGACGAGCCGCTCTTTCTCGCTCATCACCCGGGTCTTCTTCTCGGGGCCGGCGATCACGCGCATGATCCCCTCCTCGAGCTCCTTCATCGTGATCTCGCGGTTGCCCGAGCGGGCGGTCAAGAGCGCCGCCTCGTTGATCAGGTTGGCGAGGTCGGCACCGGTGAAGCCGGGGGTCTGGCCGGCGAGCGTGTCGAGGTCGATCTCGCGGCCCAGCGGCTTGCCGCGGGTGTGGACCTCGAGGATCTTCTTGCGGCCCTTGCGGTCGGGGCGGTCGACGACGACCTGGCGGTCGAAACGGCCGGGCCGCAGCAGCGCCGGGTCGAGGATGTCGGGCCGGTTGGTGGCCGCGATCAAGATGATGTTGTCCTTCATTTCGAAGCCGTCCATCTCAACGAGGAGCTGGTTCAGCGTCTGCTCCCGCTCGTCGTGGCCGCCGCCCATGCCGGCGCCGCGGTGGCGGCCGACGGCGTCGATCTCGTCCATGAAGATGATGCAGGGGGAGTTCTGCTTCGCCTGCTCGAAGAGGTCGCGGACGCGGCTGGCGCCGACGCCGACGAACATCTCGACGAAGTCCGAGCCGGAAATCGAGAAGAAGGGGACGCCCGCCTCGCCGGCGACGGCGCGGGCGAGCAGGGTCTTGCCGGTGCCGGGCGGTCCGTATAAAAGGACGCCCTTCGGGATCCGGGCGCCGAGCGCCTGGAACTTCTTCGGGTTCTCGAGGAATTCCTTGATCTCCTCGAGCTCCTGCACCGCCTCGTCAACGCCGGCGACGTCGCGGAAGGTGATTTTCGGTGCGTCGACCGACATCCGTTTGGCTTTCGATTTGCCGAAGTTCATCACCCGGCTTCCCCCGCCCTGCATCTGGTTCATCAGGAAGATCCAGAAGCCGAAGAAGAGGACGAAGGGCAGGACCAGCGTCAGCAGCGAGAGCAGGCCGGAGCTGCCGGACCCGTGGACGTCGGTCTTGACTTCGCCCGCCTCGAGCTCGTTGAGCAGGCTCTGCTCGGTGTTCGGCGGGTAGCCGGTGGAGAAGCTTTCGCCGTTGGTGCGCTTGACGTCGAGCGTGTTGTCCTTCGTGTTGACGTCGACTTCTTCGATCTGACCCTTGGCGATCAGGCCGGTTTTCGGCTTCACCAGTTCCTGGTAGCCAGGGGCTTCCGAGCCACCCCCGTCGCTGATCACTTTCTGGGCGATGAACGCCAGGATCACGACCAAGAGGATCGGGAAAGCTGCGCTTTTGAAAAAACGCCTCACGAGGAAGAAATCAGCGTACCAGGGCGGATTTTCCGCTATTCGGCCAGGGCGGCGACGAAGTCGAGGTTGCGGTACTTCTGAGCGTGGTCCAAGCCGTATCCGATCGCGAATCGGTTGGGGATTTCGAAGCCGATGTAGGCGGGTGACAAATCCACCCGCAGCCGCTCCGGCTTGGTCAGCAGCGCGCAGGCTCGCAGCGAGGCCGGCTCCCGCGCGTTGAGGTTCCGCATCAGGTACTGGAGGGTGAGGCCGGAGTCGATGATGTCCTCGACGATCAGCACGTCGCGGTCCTTGATCGGCGCGTCGAGGTCCTTGAGGATGCGGACCACCCCCGAGGAGTCGGTCTGGGAGCCGTAGCTGGAGACCGCCATGAAGTCGATCTCGCAAGGGACGTCGATGTGGCGCATCAGGTCGGCGAGGAAGAGGACGGCCCCCTTGAGGACCCCGACCAGGATCAGCTCTTTGCCCGCGTAGTCGCGGCTGATCTCCGCCCCCAGCTCCGCGATGCGGTTCTGCAGGTCCTCTCGGGCGACAAGGGTCTCGCCGATCGCGGGGTCCGACACGCGCCGCAGTCTAGATATATGGGAGCTAGGAGCGCTCGGCGCGCAGGACGCCGCTCTCGAGGACGACGCGGACGCCGGAGCCGAGGTCGAGGACGGAGCCGCCGCGGCTGAGGCTCGCGACCTGGTCGGCGAAGCGGGCGGCACCGCCAACCGGGCGGCCGGCGGCCTCGTCGGCGAGCCGCTGGAGGACGAGGCGGCGCAGGGCGGGATGCAGCTCGGCGAAGCGGGCGTGGCTGATCGTCCCGGGAACCGCCTCCTCCCCACCCGTCAGCTCGGCGTCGACGAGCGATTCGAGCAGCTCGGCCTCCTCGCGCAGCAGCACCGCCGTCCGCAGCACGTTCTCTTTCGCGGCCGGGTGGATCCGCTCCAGGTCGGGGATCAGCTCGCGGCGGAGCAGGTTGCGCTTGAAGTCGGCCTCCTCGTTGCTGGCGTCGTCGCGCCAGGCGAGCCCGCGCTCCTCGCAGTAGGCGGTGGTCTCGGCGCGGGTGGTGGCGAGCAGAGGCCGGGCCAGGTGTCCGTCGCGCGGGCGCATCCCCAGCAGGGCGCGGCGGCTCGGCGAGGAGGCGAGGCGGTAGAGGATCGTCTCGACCTGGTCGTCGGCGGTGTGGCCGGTGACGATCGTCGCGCCGGAAGGCTCGGCGAGACGGGTCGCCGCGGCGTAGCGCGCCTCGCGCGCCCAGGCCTGCAGGTTCCCCGGCCCCTCCGGGCGCTGGGGCCGCTCGACCTCCAGTCTTGCTCCCAGGTGATCGCAGAGCTCACGGCAGAAACGCTCATCTCCATCGGCTTCCTCCCGCAGCCCGTAGTTGACATGGAGAGCGCTCACGGCACCTGGTGCTCGCAACCGGACCGCCAGGTCGAGCACGCAGACCGAGTCCCGACCACCGGAGAGCAGCACCAGCAGCGGCTCGGGCCCGGCGAGCAGGCCGCCGGCCTCGACCCGCGCCGGCAGCTCCGCCGCGCTCATGCCGAGCTGACGACGAAGAGGTCGGTGGGCGTCGGGAAGCCCTTGAGGCTGACCCGGCCGATGCCTTTGGACTCGAGGCGGTTGCTGGCGGCGAGCGCGCCGCAGACGGCGTCGGTGACCAGGACCTCCCCGGCCAGCGCCCGGTTGACGACCCGGTGGGCGAGGTTGACCTGGCCGCCGAAGTAGTCGCCGTCGCGGTAGACGGCGTCGCCGTAGTGGATCCCGACCCGCGGCTGCGGCCGCTGCTCGAAGCGCGCCAGGAAGTCGACCGCCCACTCGGTCAGGGACAGCGGGTCGGGCGAGACGATCATCACCTCGTCGCCGATCGTCTTCACGATCGTCGCCTCCCGCGGCAGCGTCGCTTCGACGGTGGCGACGAAGTTCTCGACCACGTCGAGCGCCTCGATGTCCCCCTCCTCCTCGGTGTAGCGGGTGAAGCCGGTGAGGTCGATGAAGCAGAGGCTGACGTGGACGTGGCCGAGTTCGATTTCGGCGGTGTCGACGGCGGTCGCGTCGGCCTCCATGTGGCCGACCACATCTTGCTCGACGAAGTAGCGCAGGTAGCGCTGGTGCAGATAGTCGGTCAGCGGCGCCGCCAGCGGCAGGATGTCACCGGCCAGCTCCCCCATCTCCTCGGCCATTTCCAGCTCCGGAACCGCGTCGCGAATCAGCGGCTCGTGCACGTAGAGGTGGAAGAGCCGCACCTCGGCCTCGGCGATACGACGCATCGACTGGGCGTAGACGCGGACCAGCTGCAGGAAGGCGACAAGCGGGAAGCCGGCGGCGAGGACGCGGGCGCAGTGCCGCAGCGCCTCCGCGTCCTCGGGGCTGACGTCGCCGCGGCGGTCGACGGGGGTGCCGAGGATGACCAGGATCCGCTCGACCAGCTCCGGCTCGAGCCCGGTCTCCGCCGCCACCTCCTCGACCCCGATCCGCGTTTCCTCCAGGTCGCTGAACAGCTCTTCGGTGAAGCCGAAGGCGAGCCGTCCCTCCCGCCCCGCCTCTCTCAGGTCCTCGAGCGAGTACCCGCGCTCGCGCATCCGCGCCACCACCCGCGCCTGCGCCGCCGCCGCCGCGGTCCACCGCCCCCGCCGCACCGGCACGATCTTTTCCTCCGCCCACCGTTTCAGCGTGCTCGCCGGCACCCCCGACCGCCGCGCCGCCTCGCTGAGGGAAATCCGCTGATCAGCCACCCGGCGAGGCTAACCGGGTTGGGGTAGAGGGTCCGGTCATCCTCCTCCGGAATTGCGCGACACGCCGCTTCGCGGCTTAGCCGCAATCGAACAGCGCGCCTCCGGCGCCCCCCGGATCAGATTGCATATCGCCGAACATTCCTCCGGAGGACGACCGGACCCCTCACCCGATCCGCTTTGTTGATCCCGTGGTTCCTTTGTCCGCCTATACACGACTAAGGAACCGCAACTTTCAGCTACAGCTAGCTCGGTCGATCCCGTGGTTCCTTTGTCCGGCTATAGACGACAAAGGAACCACGACTTCGCGCTCTCGTCCTTCGGCGTCTGCCGGAACGTGTTGCTCGGAGGGGTGGGGGTCCCTCTCGGGGCCGGCGTCCTGTTGCCGGCACAGATCACTCAGCG
>JBQCHW010000266.1:0-3594 GCA_051954315.1 Solirubrobacterales bacterium | reverse complement strand
CTCACTCCGCTTGACGGCGTGCATATAGACGCGCAGCGTGAAGGCGGCGTCCTCATGCCCGATCTGGGCGGCCGTGTACGCGGGGTCGTCGCCGGCGACGCAACGGAGTGCTGCGAATGGACTCCTCACTTTTCTGGGCTCGATGTGTCTTCGGCAGACCAGCGACGAGCAGCGGCACTCACGACGACTAGCCCTTCGCGATGAAACTCCGACGAGCCCGCACTTCGGCCCAGCCGCGGGGTTGAACCTTCAGGCGCCTCGAACGCTTCCCCGCGCTCGGCCGGGCCGGCTGGGTCGACGCTATCGCGCTCGCGACAGCGCGTCGAGATGGCCCGTTGGGCGATAGCTTTTCCGACAGTGCGACGAGATCCGGAACCGTTTAATGGGACAGTCCCCATTCGGGGTCAGTCCCTGCGTTACAGAGCGTCGCGGCTTTGCACGCACGCCTCCGTGAGAGTTCTGGCGAGCCTCTCCATCACGTCATGGGGAACGGCAAACACGAACTCGCGGGTCTGAACGTACGCCGCGTGCGGGTCGGCTTCGCCGGCTAACGCCTCGCGCACGCTTACGCCGGATAGGCGAAGAGCCCTGACCTCCATCGAAGGTGTCCCCCCGAGGACTTCCGAAGGGACAGGCTCGGGCAGAAGCACGAAGCTCCGCAGGGCAATCGGATCGGACTCGGTGGCGGCCATGTCTCACGCCCTTTCTCGCTGACGCTTCGGGTCAGTCAACTGCCCCATTTTGTAGGGTTTCGCGGGGCAGCTCACACGGCGCCGTTAGGACTCAGTACTGCTGCGAGTAGCCCTCGGTCACCTCGCCTTTGTGGGCGGCGAAGGCAGCGAGTACCTCCCCTTTCTCCTTCTCCGGCACGTTGAAGTGGTCGAGCGATCGCCCAAGCTCATCCACGAGTTCGTCGAAGATCGCGGGAGAGATTTCGAGCGCCCGATGGGCCTCCTCCAGGCCGAGAGGAGTACTGCCCGGTTCCGTGCCTGCGTATCGCTGGGGGCCTCCCCCAATTTCGCAGACCCAGAGGGTGCGCTGGAACTTCAGGCCTGGAAGCCGGCCCAGATCGTCGGTGCTCCATTCGTCTAGCTTGGGGTCCTTCGACCCCTGACCGGTGATCGGGTTGTGCACGACCGCGTCGCTGAAGTGGTCGACCACCGCCGCGATGGGGAATACGCCACCGAGCCGTTCGTAAAGGCTCGCTTCTGCCATGTCTGCTACCTCCTGGACGGTTCAGCAGGAACCTTGCCTCGCGTGTTTGGGGTGTTGTCCTTCCCTGCCGGTTCAGCCTCGTGTTCGAGCTATTTCGGTTCGTTCGAGCTGATCGGGATCGGCGGGGCCATCGGAGGGTCTGGGAGATCGTAGAAGCGCCCAGCGGCCGTACCCTGCTGCCCGAAGCCGAACCCGGCGCTCTCGGCCGCGGCCCCAATATCACCGACGTTGTCGTACAGGAACTCCTCGAAGCCGAGATTGTTGGGCGGGCTTTCGCCGGCGAGCGTCTGCCCAAGCACGCGGTGCTCGGACTCGTCCCCGGCGGCCTCGGCCGCGTAGCGCGCCCACTTCGGGTCCCCCGCCTCCGCAAACGTAGTGACGCCGACCAGGTACGTATTGACGAAGAGCGTCTCGCCTCCCGAGACTCCCTTGCCGACCGCGGTCAGGTCGAGCGCATCGTCCGCGCCGCCGAAGAAGCCGTCCGGAATCCAGAAGCGCTTCGTGCTCGGGTTGAAGTGTTGGCTGATGAAGTTCCAATGGTCCAGCTCGGCGGCGTAGACCGCGTCGAATGTGACCGAAACTTCGCTTGGAACTTCGGGATGCAGTTTCGTACGGCGCAGCAGCTCGTCCAGGATCGTGACCGTGAGCGCCTCGGTCGTGGACGCGAACACGCCCCAGTCGTCGATCGCGCCGTCACCATTGCTCGGGCCGTGAGGCCTGTCATCTGGGAGCGCGCTGGAGGCAAAGATGCCCGCGCTCGCCGCCGCGACTCCGGCGGCGCCCACCGCCGCGCGTTGAAGCAGCCAGCGCCCCGTGCCGGTTGGGGCCGAGGCGTCGTGCAGTACTCGATCGAGCACCTCGATCGAGGATGAATGCGAATAACGGGACACTGCCAGCCTCCATTCGACGGAAACATCAACCGATCAAACGCCTACCCGGCTTGGTCTTGCATCAAACGTCACAACCAATTACCGTTCGAATCGACCTATGAGGCCTTGCCCTCTGGGTAACCCGCCTAGAGCCCGGTTGACTGTCATTCGGTCACCCCGAGGCCCATCCTGAAAGCAGGACCGACAGGGAGCGAGAGATGGATTACAACAACGTGATCGAAAAGATCGGGGAGGCGATCGACGCCGCCGGCGTCGCGGTCATCGTCGCGGGTGGATTGATCGCGTTCGGGCTTGCCGCTGTCCACCTCTCGCGCGGAGATCCTGATGTGTACCGGCGTTTTCGTCAAAGGCTAGGCCAGACCATCCTCTTGGGCCTCGAGCTTCTGGTTGCCGGCGACATCGTCCGCACGGTCGCCACCTCGCCCAGCCTCACCAGCGTGGCGATCCTGGCGACGATCGTCCTCATCCGCACCTTCCTGAGCTTCTCGCTAGAGGTCGAGATAACCGGCCGGTGGCCATGGCAGAAACGCGAGGTCAGGGCCCCTTAGATCCCGAACGCATCACAGACGACTTGGGCGAATACAGCGCACTTTGCGGAAGGTCGCTGCGGCGCCCGAGCCACCAAGCATGAGCGCGACGGCGAACATTGCCATCGTTACTCGCAAGAGTCGTCCGGTGACCATGGCGATATCTTTTCGATTCGACCCGAACAAGGCTTAGACGGTGAGCTGGCTCGCCCTCTTGGCGAGTACCGCCCCAGCTGGGATCAACCAGGACTACCTGCTGCAGGCCAGGCAGATGCAGGCGCTCTCCTTCGCCGTGCACATCCCGCTTGTCTGCTTCGGGATCGCCTTTCCGGCCATGGTGCTGTTCGTCGAGTGGCTTTACCTGCGCACCGGCGACGAGCTCTACCGGACGCTGGCAAAGCGTTGGACGAACGTGATGGCTGCTCTATTCGCGGCCGGAGTGGTAACGGGGACGATTCTCAGCTTCGAGATGGGGCTTCTGTGGCCGAGCTTCACCGCTACCTTCGGGAGCGTCTTCGGTCTTGGCTTTGCGATTGAAGGTTTCTCCTTCTTTCTGGAAGCGATCTTCATCGGTATCTACATCTACGGCTGGAGCCGGCTCTCCCCGCGCGCCCACTTCGCCAGTGGCATCCCAATCGCGATTGCAGGTATCACCGGATCGCTGACGGTGATCTCGGTTAACGGCTGGATGAACCACCCGACCGGCTTTCATCTCCGGGGTGGCAAGGCCGTCGACGTGCATCCGGTGCAGGCGCTCTTTGGCAACAGCTACTTCTGGCACGAGCTCGTACACATGTATCTGGCCGGCTACATCGTCACCGGCTTCCTGGTGGCAGCGGCGTACGCGGCCGGTCGCCTGCGCGGGCGCTGGGGCCGCTACGAGCGCACGGCGCTGGCGATCCCGCTGACCGTTGCAGCGCTCTGCTC
Organism: Solirubrobacterales bacterium; assembly: GCA_051954315.1. Lineage (GTDB taxonomy): Bacteria > Actinomycetota > Thermoleophilia > Solirubrobacterales > 70-9 > VAYN01. The sequence goes on along the minus strand of JBQCHW010000266.1, from coordinate 35 downwards.
GCCGGTGCAGGTGCTCGTCGGCGACTGGAACGGGC
>JBQCHW010000265.1:0-2724 GCA_051954315.1 Solirubrobacterales bacterium | reverse complement strand
CCTGCAACGCCGACGGCAACGAGCTGGTCGTCTTCGACCCCGAGGACCCCGAGCGCGAGCTCGAGCGCCTGGTCTTACCACGACAGCCGCGGCACGACCGGATCTGCCTCGCCGACTTCTACCGGCCGCTCTCCTCGGGCGAACGCGACGTCGTCGCCCTGCAGGGGGTGACGGTCGGGCCGGAGGTGACCGAGCTGATCGAGAAGCTCGAGGCCGAAGGCGAGTTCGCCGAGCAGCTCTACGTCCACGGCCTCGGGGTCCAGTCGGCCGAGGGTCTGGCCGAGTGGCTGCATTCGGACATCCGCCGCCAACTCGGGATCGAGCTCGACCAGGGCCGTCGCTACTCCTGGGGCTACCCCGCCTGCCCGGACCAGTCCGAGCACGAGAAAGTCTGGCGCCTGCTCGACTTGGAAGAGATCGGGATGACCCTTTCCGGTGGCTACGCGGTGATGCCGGAGCAGTCGACGGTGGCGATCGTCGCCCACCACCCGCAGGCCGTCTACTTCGGGATGAAGTCCGGCTTCATCCCCGAGGAGAAGACGCCGGACGAGCTGATCGCCGGCACCGAGCGGGGCGGCGAGCTGCCGCCCGAGTCCGAGCCGGAGACGGCTGAGGAGGGCGAGGGCGCCGAGGCCCCCGCCCCCGAGCTCAGCCGCTGAAGCGCTCCGGCAGCTCGGCCGGGTGAAGCGCCGGCCGCTGCCAGTTGCGCCCTTCGTAGGCCTCCTCGAAGCCGGCCCGCTGCAGGTTGCGGGTGACGGCCGACCAGGAGGCGAGATCGCATTCGCCGACCTCGACGAACACGGTGTGACATCCCGCCCTGTGAGCGTCCAGCAGGCGCCGGTGCAGAAGCGCGGCGTTGCAGCCGCACCCGCGGGCGTGCGCCAGAGTCTGCCCTGCGCCGAGCTGGGCGACGCCGTCGGTGATCAGCATCGAGCCGGTGGCGACCGGGACCTCTTCCGGGCCGAGCGCGGCGGTGTAGCAGTGCCAACCGTCACGCTGCGGCAGCGAGAAGAACAACGTCCCCGCCACCAGTGGCATCCCCAAAGCTTCAGCCGCGATCGTGCTCAGGCCTTCGCCTTCACATTCGTCTTCCCCGAGTCGGTAGATGACGATGCTCGGGTCGACGTAGAAGTCCGGTGGTGAGCCATCGCGGACCAGTTTCACCCAGCCCGCCCCCTGCTCGTAGCCCCGATCGTCCAACCAGGCCTCTGCCTCCGCCGCCCCGGGCCTGCCGCCCGCAACCGGGATCCGGTAGTCGACTTCGCGGGCCCGCATCCATTCGATTGCCGCGGCCAGATGGCCGTCGGCGACCGCGTCGGGCTCTGCCGCACCCTGAATCTGCTGCAGCAGGTGGATTTCGGGCAGGTCGCCAAAGGCGGTGGCCTGCACCGGCCCGAACCTCTCGACTTCAACTCCTGATTCGGAAACTGCTTCCGGAACTACCGAGTCCCACATGTCGCGCCGGAAGCGCTGCGCGACTCTCTCCAGTACTGCCGAGTCGTATCTCACGGCTCCCCTTCCCAAGTTCGCGTGAGTTCTCTTTTTGGCCGATTGCTCGACTCTATGCACACCACTGTGGATTCGTCAAGGAACCTTGTCGATCCGGCTATGAAGTCACCCCCGTCGCTGCCCAAGGCGCCTAGAGGCGGGCCGGCGGCTCGGTCTGGATGGAGAACCGGCGCCGGCCTCGCGCCTCCCGGTCGGCAATGCCTGGCCTGGGATCGGTGGCGGGCACGCCTCGCGCAATCCTAAATCAATACGGAGAAGTTTTTGAAGCTTTGGGGTGCGGCTCGAGCCGCACCGGCGCCGTCGATAGCGCCTGCACCCGCAGATCGCTCCAGGTCAGCCCCTCACGGACAAGCGCCGGCAGGCCAAGGGCGACCGCCGTCGCGATCTCGACCGCTTGCAGGATCACCCCGTAGGCGAGCGCGTCGGCGGTGCTGACCCCGAAGCCGGTGTGGAGGACGCTGATCACCGCAAGCTGGAAGACGCCGATGTTGGAGGGCGTCGCCGGCACCACCGCGGTGACGTTGACGGCGAAGAGGACCGCGGCCGCGGCCCCGATCCCGGCCGTGCCGTCAAGGCCGAGCGCGTAGAGCAGCGCCCAGCAGGCGCAAAGCTGGATCGCCCAGGCCCCGAGCTGCGCCGCGGCGGCGGCCGATCCTTGGCGCGGGTCCTTGAAGACGGTGAGGCCGGCGCGGACCTGCAGCAGCGCCCGGCGGATCGCGGCGCCGAGGCGGGCGAGGCGGCCGTTGCCGTTGCGGCGCATCAGCAGCGGCGCCAGGAGGACGACGAGAAGGACCAGCAGCGGCACCAGGCTGAAGGCAAAGATCTGCTTGGTGCCGGAGTGGAAGTGCGGCGTGGTCGAGACGATGATCACCCCAAGCAGGACGAGGGCGACCAGGTTCAGCATCGTCTGCGAGACCAGGGTCCCGAGCAGGACCGGGAACGTTTCCCGCATCCGGCCGCTGCGCCGCGCCAGGGTCAGCGCGCGCGCCGGCTCGCCGAGGCGGGCCGGCAGGGTCGCCGACATCAGCACCCCGATCATCGTCGCCGAGGTGACGTCGCGGCGGCGGATCGGCCGGTTTGGCAGCGCCGCGCGGGCGATCCAGTACCAGGAAGCGGCGCGGAAGAAGAGCGAGGTCGCCATCAGCGCACAGGCGATCAGGACCCAGGTGAGGTCCGAGCGGACGATGCTTTCGACGACGTTGTCGACGCCGATCT
>JBQCHW010000264.1:0-14339 GCA_051954315.1 Solirubrobacterales bacterium | reverse complement strand
TCAACTGTGTTGAACTACCCGGTGTCAAAGTCAGGAGGAGTGAACCTGTAAAGTGGGTGCCAGCCGGTGATGTGAGGACCGAGGCGGCTGAGGCACTGCTCACGAACACCATCAGCGATGCGGCAGCCATGACGAGCAGGCTGAGCGTCTGTAGATACTTCATGTTATTTCTCCTTGGTTCCGGCGCGCCCGGCACGGCTTGCTTTGACATTCCTCGACAGAGTTGCGGCCGGACTGGGGCGTTCCCTTTGGACTGCCCTCCTTCTACCACCGGTCCCTCACATAGTCAAGAAATATTGAGTGAAATCAATAGGCTACGTATGCCCCAAAAGTCGCCGCCCGTTCGGTCTCCAGCTGGGCCTCGGTGAGCCGTTTGGCGCGGCGGCAGACCTCGCGGTAGAAGCGGAGCTGCTGGGCGCGGCCGACGAGGCGGAAGCCGAGGCGGGGGATGATCGGGCCGCTGCGGGCGGCGCGGGAGACGCCGTGGACGCGGAACTCGACATCGCCCGTGTCGAGCCACTTGCGCAGTTCGTAGCGCATCTCGCCTTCCTCGAAGTGGCCCTGGAGGGTGCGGTAGGACCAGCCGTAGCGGAGCAGGGGGCGGCCGTCGAGCTCGACCGTCTCTTCGACCGGGTCGCCGACGCGGGCGCCGACCCGGAAGAGCAGCGGGCCGTAGTGGATCTTCAGCAGGATGTTGCGGCCGGCGAGGGGGGAGGCGGGGTCGAAGACGCCGTCGACGATCCGCGGGTCGGCGAGCTGGTAGTCGTCCATCATTCGCTTCGCCACCTCCCAGGGCCCGCCGGGCTCGGGGTCGCCGGGGGCCTCGTGGGGGAGCGGTTCGATCAAGTCGTCCTCGCGCCAGCGCGAGCGGTCGGTCGGCGGCAGGGTGAAGCCCGGGTCGAGGTTGAACGGACGGTCGGCAAGTTCGGTGAGGGCACGCTCGTCGGACTTGCCCGCGAGACCGCGAAAACTCGTCTTCAAGAAGGGTTTTTGCGGTTTCGCGACGCTCGGGATCTTCTCGGGGTCGACACGGCGGGTGGTGATGACGATGCCGCCGTGCATCCTGCCACCAGCGAGGTCGACGACGTTGCGGAGGACCGAGGCCCACATGTGCAACTGGACCTCGCGCGAGATCTGCACGTGGGTGTAGAGGAGGTCGCTGAGGCGGTCGCCGCTGCGTGCCCAGGACTCGATTTCGAAGGCGACGCCGCGGTGGTCCTCGTGGGCGCGGTATTCGATCTGGCCCGCCTCGAGGTGGCCTGCCAGGGTGGCCAGGCGGATCGAGGTCTCGGTCAGCCGGACGACGGCGACCGGGCCGTCCCACGGTCCCGGCATCCGCACCACGTACTCGTCGCCTTCTTGCATCGGGCCCTCGCCCTCGGCCTTCTGGAAGGTCGCGAACTCGGTCGGGGCGACCTTGTCCATGTCTTCGCGCAGTGCGGCGATCAGCTCGCGGGCGCTCATCTCCGAGCCGGTGATGCGGGTGCGGTAGATGCGGTGCAGGAGCGGCCCGGCGCCGTCCTCCCAGCCCTGCAGGTCGGGATGGTCGAAGCCCGGCGGCAACCGCGGCGGCGCGTCCTCGTCCCAGGAGCCGGTCATCACCCAGCGGTGGACCGGGGTCGTGCTCCACATATAGCGCCAGGAGGCGAGGGCGACGCCGAGCGGCCAGCGCAGGACGGGCGACCAGTGCCGGCGGGCGGGAAGCTTCGTGCTCACCCTCCCGTCCTACCCGAGCTGCGGAGCGGGAACGCCGGGCGGCCGCGGCCATCCGTCACACTGCTCCGATGTTCTCGTTCCTGCCGGCGCCGCTCCGCCCCCGCAGCCTCCATTTCTACGCCCTCTCGATGGGCTCGATCGGCCTCTGCATCGTGCTCTGGATCCGGGCGAAGACGATCGGCGAGGACGAACGCGGCAACGCCGAACGGCGGGCCCTCTTCGTCGGCCTCTGGCCGCCGATGTTCTGGCTGATGGGGGACGCGCTGCGCCGCGGCGAAGAGCTGGACAAGAGCCGGCGGCCGCGCTGGCTCTCGCGCCGCGGTTGATGTTTAGATCCTGTGACTTGTGGTACTAGTACCCAATCTTAGGTACGGGAGGAACCAGTCGATGCCGATCGGGTCGGCCCTTGTGGCCGGCCCTGGTCTGTTGCCTGCTCGCCGCGCTCTTCGCCGCTCCCAGCGCCCTGGCAGACACGGCCTTTGACGCTCACGGCAGCGTCGAACAGGTCTACGCGACCGGGCTCGAGCCCGGCGCCTCGGTGGCTCTCCTCGACAGCGGCGGTCAGACCGTGGCGACCAGGACCGCCAACGAGCTCGGCGGCACCCTCTTCCGCGACGTCGCTCCGGGCTCCGGCTACACGGTCGCCGCCGGCGTCGAAGAAACGGAACCGTTCTCGGTCCTCGACGACCAGTCGGCCCCGCCCGACCCCGGCTCCCTATACAGCCAGTCGATCCCCGAAGACGGCTACGGCTACCTGACCACCCGCGACGGGACCAAGCTGGCGATCGACGTCCACCCGCCGAGCGACGTCACCGGGGTCCTGCCCGGCGTCGAGCTGCCGCCGATCCCGAGCGGGCCGACCCCGACCCTGATCGAGTACTCCGGCTACGGCTACGCCAACCCCGACGGGCCCGAAAACGGGATCTCGATCATCGCCAACCTGATGGGCTTCACGGTCGTCGACGTCAACATGCGCGGCACCGGCTGCTCGGGCGGCGCCTACGACTTCTTCGAGCCGCTGCAGAACCTCGACGGCTATGACGTCGTCGAGGCGGTCGCCCACCAGCCCTGGGTCCTCCACAACAAGGTCGGGATGATGGGGATCTCCTACGGCGGCATCTCCCAGCTCTTCACCGCCGCGACCCGGCCGCCCGACCTGGCGGCGATCTCGCCGCTCTCGGTGATCGACAACACCCAGACGACGCTCTATCCCGGCGGCATCCTCAACACCGGCTTCGCGCTGGAATGGGCGAAAGAGCGGGTCCAGAACGCCGAAGCGGCGGCGCCGGGGCACGGCCAGGCCTGGGCGAACAAGCGGATCGAAGAAGGCGACACGACCTGCGAAGCCAACCAGGCGCTGCATCCCGAGGCGGCCAACCTGCTGCAGAAGATCGAGGAAAACGACCACTACGACCCCGCGGTCGCCGACCCGCTCTCTCCCGTCACCTTCGTCGACAAGATCGACGTCCCGACCTTCATGGCCTGCCAGTGGACCGACGAGCAGACCGGCGGCCACTGCCCGACCCTGGCCGAGCACATGACCGGGACCGATAAAAAATGGTTCACCTTCACCAACGGCACGCATATCGACTCGCTCGACCCGGAGACGTTCAACCGCTGGTACGACTTCCTCCAGCTCTACGTCGCCGAACGGCCGCCGATCGTCGGTGCGGCCGCGATCCAGGCGGCGGCGCCGGTGATCTTCGAAGAAGCGATGGGGATCCAGGGCGTGACCCTGCCGCCGGATCCGATCCAGCAGAAACTGACCTACGGGGAAGCGCTGGCCGCCTTCGAAGCACAGAAGCCGATTCGGGTCCTCTTCGACAACGGCGCCGGCAAAGACCCGCTCGGGCAGTCCTCGCCGGGCAAGCCATACCCCGGCTTCGAGGCATCGTTCGACGAATTCCCCGTGCCCGGCACCGACGCCAAGCGCTGGTACCTGGCGCCCGGCGGCGGTCTCGGCGAATCAGCGCCCGCCGGCTCCGGGGCCGACGAATTCACCTGGGACGCGTCCGCGCTGCCGAAGACCGACTTCAGCGGCGGCACCGGCAGCCAGGACGGCGGCCTCTGGACCCAGACCCCCGACTACCACTGGGAACAGAACCCGGCCGGGAGCGCGGTGTCCTACTTGACCGAACCGCTGGGCGACGACACCACCGTGGTCGGCGCCGGCGCGGTCGAAGTCTGGGTCCGCTCCTCGAGCCCGAACGTCGACCTGCAGGCGACGATCAGCGAGGTCCGGCCCGACGGCAAGGAGACCTTCGTCCAGAACGGCTGGGTGCGGGCGAACGAGCGCAAGCTCGACGCCGCCAAGAGCAACCCGCTCGAGCCGGTGCTGAGCCTGCGCGAATCAGATGTCGAACCGATGCCGGCCGACCAGTTCGTCCCGGTGACGATTCCCCTCTACTACGAGGGCCACGCCTACCGCGCCGGCTCGCGGATCCGGGTGACGATCGCCGCCCCGAACGGGACCCAGCCGATCTGGGCCTTCGACGAGACCGAACCGGCAGGCACCGCCCAAGTGGCGATCGCCTACGGCGGCGATACCCCGTCGAGCCTGCTGCTGCCGGTCGTCCCCGGGGTGAGCGTGCCGACCGGCCTGCCGCCCTGCCCGGGCCTGCGGGGCGAGCCCTGTCGCGACTACCAACCGTTCACCAACCTCCCGGCCGGGTCGGGGTCCTCTGGTTCGCCGGAAGAAGGCGGCCCGGGTTCATCGGGTGGCTCGAATGAGACCAGCGCGGCCGGCGGGGGAGGGTCGACGACCGCGGCGCCCTCAGCGCCCGTTGCCAAACGCCACAAGTGCCGCAAGGGCTTCCGGAAGAAGAAAGTCAAAGGGCGCGTGGTTTGCAAGAAGGTGAAGCGCCACCACCACCGGCATCACCACAGATCAAAAAGATCTGAGTAAGCTGGATGGCCAACCAGCCGGGTTGAGCGTCGGCTAAAGCCTCCGCGGCAAGGGCTCCCGGTATCTCAAGGAGGAGCACCATGAAGTGGAGGCGCATCATCTCGGCCGCTCTTTGTACGGCGGCGTTCTTCGTCGTTCTCGCCAGCCCCGCGCTGGCGGTCAAGTACGTCGCCCTCGGCGACTCGTACTCGTCGGGCACCGGGACGCGGACGTTCTACGAATCGACCTGCCAGCGGTCGGTCTACGCGTACCCGTACCTGCTGCACAACGCCCATCCGGAATGGACCTTCGTCAACGCGACCTGCTCGGGGGCGAAGACGGGGGACCTGATCAACACCCAGGCGGCGAGCCTGACCTCTGACACCAACTGGGTGACCTACACGATCGGCGGCAACGACGCCGGCTTCTCGAGCGTGATCACCACCTGCGCGCAGCCGTCATGGGCGTCTGACTGCAACGGGGCGATCAACACCGCCCAGGCCTACATCACCAACACGCTGCCGGGCCGGCTCGACCTGGTCAACAACACGATCAAGTCGAAATCGCCGAATGCGAAGGTGATCGTGCTCGACTATCCGAAGCTGTTCAACGGCGAAGACTGCAACGCTCTCACCTGGTTCAGCCCCACCGAGGAGACGCGGCTGAACGAAACCGCGACCATGCTGAAGAACGCGGAGAGCGCCGCGGCAACGCGCGCGGGCGCCAACTTCATCTTCCGCGACGTGATCCCCTCGTTCGTCGGCCACGCCGTCTGCGATGGCGGCGGTGGCTCATCGACCGAGTGGATCAACGGCCTCTCCAACCCGACGGGCGAAAGCTACCACCCGAAGGTCACAGGCCATGCGGATGGTTACTACCCCGTCGTCCACGGTGTGACGGGCTGACGCGAAGGCGGTGGGACGGGTGCCGAGCGGTCCTCGGCACCCGTCGCCGCCGGTTCGTCAGCGCTTGCGAGGGCTCGGCGGCAGCTTCAGCTTCAGAGTGGCTTGGGCCGTCGCCGCCGGGCCGGTGCCGGCGTGCGAGGTGACCGCGAAGGTGCCGCGCACCTTCCCCAGGAGGCGCAGCATCTTCGCGCCCTTGGCGTTCAGCTTCAGCGAGAGCTTCTTGGTCTTCCCGGGGGCGACGCTGAAGGTCGCCTTGCCGATCAGCACCTTCTTCGCCGCGCTGGTGCCGGCGCCCTTGGCCTTCGCCTTCGGGGCCTTCACCTTGATCGAGCCGGTGCAGGTCGGGTCCGTCGCCGGGCAGGAGACGGTGAAGCCGGGCTTGACGCGGAAGGTCTTGCCGGCCTTCTTCACCACGACCTTGCCCTTGCGGGAGATCGCCGGCGGCGTCAATACCGGGGCCGGTGAGACCACAGGGGGCTTCGGCGACGGCGTCGGCTGGACCTCGAAGGCGCCGATGTCGCAGCCACCGAGCGAGGGCCGCGGCAATCCGCGCTGGTCGGTTCCCGGGCAGCGGCCGGCGTCGGCCGCGTTGATCGCAGGACTGCCGGTCAGCAGGGCGAGCGTGTCGGTTTCACCGCCGTTGTTCGCGAGCGGGCCGAGGCGCGGGTCGCCGATCAGGTCGGTCGGCGTTTCGAAGCAGCGCTGCGCGTCGGCCGGGGCCTCCTGTTCGAGATTGTGGCCGGCGCTCTGTAGTCGCAAGGATGCTTCGGTTTCCGCGCATTGAGCCGAGGACTGGACGTCTTCGCCGGTGTTGCCGTAGACGATGGTGTTGAGGACTTCGCTTTCTTCGGCTTCGACCCAAAGGCCCGCCCCTAGACCTTGGCCGCCCCCGTTCCCATCGCGAATCGAGTTTCCGGCGATGGTGACGTTCTGGAGCGCGACGAAGCCGTCGTAGGCTTCGAGGCCGCCTCCGTAGGCTCCCCAGCCCGGGTGTTCGGGGTACAGGGAGGTGTCGACGACGTTGTTCGCGATCGTCGAGTTGAGCAGGGCGAGTTCGCTTTCTTCGGAGTAGACGCCGCCGCCGTTGCCGCTGTTGAGGTTTTCGGCGATCAACGACGCGTCTATGAACACTTCCGATTCTTCGACGAAGAGGCCGCCACCAGCGCCTTCTTTGGTGGAGGTGCTGCCGCGCACCGCCACTTGATCGAGGGTGAGGCTCGCCTTGTAACTGAGGATGCCCCCGCCGTCGCGGTCGAGCGCTTCGCCGCCGGTGACGGTGAGCCGGGAGAGGACGAGCGACGCGGTCGGGTGCACGTCGAAGACCCGCTCTTCGAGGCCGGCCGCGTCTATGACCGTGTTGCGAGCGCCGGCGCCGAGGATCTGGACCTGGCTGCCGTTGGTGATGTCGAGGTCGCCGCTTTCGTTCGCCTCCTCTTCCACGTCCTTGAGGGTCAAGGTGTAGTGGCCCGCCGGCAGGATGACGGTGCCGTCGGCGAGTTCTCCGGCCCAGCTGATCGCCTGGCGCAAGGAGCAGTCGCCGGGCACGCCTTGGCACGAAGACGCGGACGGCGCCTGGTCAGCGGTCGTGTTGACGGTGATCGCGGCGCCGGCGAGCGCCGGCAGGGCCAGCGACACCGCGCAGGTCAGGGCGGCGAGGCAGATCAGGGAACGGACACGCGGACGAGACATGCAACCTCCTGGGCTTCGGGTGAGGCGGACTGGAGGCGGTGACGATACTCGCGCTTGCCGACGGCTGTGCCCGGGGTCCCAGGGGGAAGTCGCTACCACTCGCCGACGCGAGCTTTGTCCCAGAGGTCGATGTCGGCGTCGGCGTCGGTGAGGCGGTCGATCTCGGCCAGCTCCTCGGCGGAGAGGTCGAGGTTGTCGAGGGTGTCGACGTTCTGCTCGAGCTGCTCGACCGAGGAGGCGCCGATGACGAGGGAGGTGACGCGTTCGTCGCGCAGGGCCCAGGCGAGGGCGAGCTGGGCGAGGCTCTGGTTGCGGCGGGAGGCGAGGTCGTCGAGGGCGCGGAGGCGCTCGATCATCTCCTCGCTGAGCCAGTCGCGGTCGAAGGTTTCGCCTTTGGCGGCGCGCGAGTCCTCGGGGATGCCGTCGAGGTAGCGACCGGTGAGCAGGCCTTGGGCGAGGGCGGTGAAGCCGATCACGCCAACGCCGAGCTCGGCGGTCGCCTCCAGCAGGCCCTCGGTCTCGATCCAGCGGTTGAGCATCGAGTAGGAGGGCTGGTGGATCAGCAGCGGGGTGCCGAGGTCCTCGAGGATCGCCGCCGCCTGCCGGGTGTGCTCGGCGTCGTAGGAGGAGATGCCGACGTAGAGAGCCTTGCCCTGGCGCACGGCCGCGTCGAGCGCGCCCATCGTCTCCTCCAGCGGGGTCGAGGCGTCGAGGCGGTGGCTGTAGAAGATGTCGACGTACTCGAGACCCATCCGCCGCAGCGACTGGTCGAGCGAGGCGAGCAGGTACTTGCGCGAGCCGCCGCCCTGGCCGTAGGGGCCGGGCCACATGTCCCAGCCGGCCTTGGTCGAGACGATCATCTCGTCGCGGTAGGGGCCGAAGTCCTCGCGCATCAGCCGGCCGAAGTTGAGCTCGGCGGCGCCGTAGGGCGGGCCGTAGTTGTTGGCGAGGTCGTGGTGGGTGATGCCGAGGTCGAAGGCGCGGCGGGCGATCGCCCGCTGGACCTCGAACGGCCGCTCGTCGCCGAAGTTGTGCCAGTAGCCGAGCGAGAGCAGCGGCAGGTCTAGCCCCGAGCGGCCGCAGCGGCGGTACTGCATCTTGCCCTCGTAGCGGTCGGGGGCGGCGCGGTAGCTCATCGGTTCGGCTGCTACCCGGCGGGGAGCGGCGGTAAGCGGTTGGGATGTGACTCAAGTTCGCGTGCGGACGATGCGGCTTTCGGTGGCGCAACGGGGCGCCGAGCGACGCAGCGCCGTTCGCAAACTGCAGACAGGAGGCAACACAGTTCTGCCCAATAAGCAGCGTTCGCCGTACCGGTGGCGACGACTTGCGTTTTACGCCATTCAAATCTGAGCTGAAACTCAATTCGATAGGCGGACCGGTGAGTTCCGCTTCGAAAACCCCGCGCGAGTGCCTCGGCAAAGCGGTCCGTTTCCTGCGGGAGACGAAGAAGATGAATCAGCGCGACCTGGCGATGGCCAGTGGCATCGACGCGACCGAGATCTCTCGCCTGGAGAAAGGAAAGACCAACCCGACTCACGAGACCCTGCAGCGGCTGGCGACCGGCCTCGGCGTGCCCTGCTCACAGATCTTCACCCTCGAAGAGATCTTCGCCGGCGCGCCCGGCGCGCCCGATCCCTGAGCGCGCCAGTCAGCTGTGCTGCGAGGCTTCGGGAGAGGCGTTCCAGAAGTCGTCGACCTTCTCGCCGCCGTCGCTCTCGCTCTGGCGGGAGATCGCCCACATCTCGACCGGCTCGTCGCCCTCGTTGCGATGCGAACGGAGCGTCTGCGCCGGCACCCGCACCGCGGTCCCCACGCCCACCGTCTCGATCTCGTTGCCGAACCGCATCGTCAGCGTCCCCCGCGTGACCAAGTAGATCTCTTCGATCTCGTCGTGCCGGTGCCCCGTCCCCTGCTCGAAGTCGGAGTGGGGCGGGATCCGCATCAGCGTCAGCGCCAGCTGCTCGGCCCCCAGCCCCTCGGTCAGCGACCGGAACTCCCCCGGGACGTCGCTGTCGGCGTAGGCGTCCTTGGCTTCGTCCGCTTTGACGATCGAGTAGTCGCTCATGGCGGGCTCCGTACCCGCGCCGTCGACCCCTACACCCACAGGCCCAGGGCTTCAGGTCCCAAATCGGCTGCATTTCGGAACCGAAGAAGTTCGCTAATTGCGTAGCCGGCAGATGCCTCATGTCGAAAACGCTATGGATTCGGCGGAGAAGCCTTATTTCTCTGTAAGGCCTCTTGGAGGCCGACTCAAAGTCCCTGCAGCCCTTCGTCGGCGACGTCGTCAGGTCGTTGCGCCACGAACTCGGGTGGAGTCAAGAAGAGCTTGCGGATAGGGCGGGGCTCTACTCGAACCAAATCTCTCTCCTCGAGAGGGCGGAGCGGACCATCACCTTGCCGGTCCTGGAAAAGGTAGCGGAGACTCTCGGGGTCGAGTGCGATCAGGTGATGTGGGCGGCGCGAATGATCAGGCGCCGAGTGGAACGCGAAGAAGCTAAAAAGAGGGAGTGATCGAGGCCGTCACCTTTGACTTCTGGAACACGATCGCGCAGGTGCCGGAAGGGGCGATGGTGGCGGCGCGGCGCAGGGCGGTGGCGGCCGCTTGCGAGGAGTGTGGGCTGGCGGTGGAGGCGGCATTGCTCGAGGAGAGCCTGGAGGAAGTGCGGGTGCGGTGGGAGAGCTCCTGGGGGGAAGGGGTGCACATGCACCCGGAGGACGGGGCGGAGATGCTGCTGCGCTCGCTCGGGGCTGAGGGGGAGGGGCGCGCCCGGGTCGCCGAGGCGTTCCTCGGTGCGATCCGCGAAGTCGAGCTCGAACTGGCGCCCGGGATCGGCGAGGCGCTCGGGGGGCTTGCTGGGCGGGGCCTGCGGATCGGGATCGTTTGTGACGTCGGCTTCAGCGGCGGCGAGATGCTGCGGGAGCTGCTGGCCCGGGAAGGGCTGCTCGATTACTTCTCCGGCTGGTCCTTCTCCGACGAAACCGGCCACTACAAGCCGGCGCCGGAGGCGTTCGCCCCGGCACTCGCGGCGCTGAATGCGCGGCCGGAGGAGGCGATGCACGTCGGCGACCTGCGGCGCACCGACGTCGCCGGCGCCGCCGGCTTCGGGATGAGGACCGCGCGCTATCGCGGCATGAATGATGACGCCGACGATGCCAGCGGGGTGGAGGCCGACTTCGTCCTCGACAGCCACCTCGAGCTGGTCGAGGTCATCGACCGGCTCGGGGGTCAGCGCTGCGTCACCGAGTAGACCGCGAGCTCCTTCGGCGCGCCCTTGGCGCGGAAGCGGCGGTTCTTCGAGGCGACCTTGGTGGGGTCGAGCTGCAGGAGGACGCGGTCGGAGACGAGGATCTCGCCGGGCTTGGCGGCGTCGCAGAGGCGGGCGGCGACGTTGACGTCGATGCCGAGGTAGTCGTCGCCCACCTTGCGCGGGCGGCCGAGGTGGATGCCGGTGCGCAGCTGCGGGCGGAAGCCGGCGACCTCGACCGCGGCGATCCGCTCCTGGGCGGCGAAGGCGGCATCGGTCGCGCTCTCGGCATCCCAGAACGCCGCCATCAACCCGTCGCCGAGTCGCTTGACCACCTCGCCCCGCCGTTCGCTCACCGGCGGCTCGATCGCCGCCGCCACCTCCCGCAGCAGCCGCAGCGCCGGCTCGTCTCCCGCCTCCAGCGCCCAGCTCGAGAAGCCGACCAGGTCGGTGAAGAGGATCGCGACGTCGACCTTGCCGCGGCCGCGGTCCTGGGACTCGGCCAGCCGCTGCCAGGCCTGCAGCGCCGTCAGCCCAAGCTCGCCGAGGACGCCGTGCGTGTCGCCCCGCATCTCGACCAGCTGCCGGGCGGCCAGGTCGGAGGGGCGGCCGCGGGCGGTGGAGAGGTGATCGACCAGCGCCTCGTCGCCTAACAGGCGCTCTCGCGTCCCCCGCGCCGCCCGCAGCAGCCGCGGTTGGCGGTTGAGCCGCCGCGCGGCGGCGAGGAACCGCTTCGCTCGATTCTCCTCAGGACCGCTGGTCACGGCGGCAGCCTAGCCATGTCGACTTTGTCTCCCATACCGAGACGAAGTCGACACGTCGGCCCACTCGCACAAATGAACCGAGGTGTTTGGCCATGGCGTCCCTTGCCCGCTCGACGGCGCCGGGGGTAGCGTCGGTGAGACCGACGAGGAGAGGTGGATCGCCGGTCGGCTGTGAACGGGAGCCTCGTTGCGCGCACTCGCGCGCGAAGGAGGGCTGCGCATGAGCGCACAGCAGAACAAGAAATCGGCCGAAGACGCTTACCGCGCCTTCGGAGAAGGTGACGCCGCCGCGGCGATGGAGGACATCGACGACTCGATCGTCTGGACCGTGAACGGCGACAGCGCGATCACCGGTACCTACAAAGGCAAGGAAGAGGTAGCGGGGCTGTGGGGGAAATTGGCCGAAAAAGGCCTGACGACGAAGCCGCATGATTTCGTCGCCGACGAGGAAAAAGTCGTCGTCCTCACCACCGTCACGGTCGACGGCGAAAGCGGCGAGGCGGCCGACATCCTCACCTACAACAAACGGGGCAAGCTGATCGAGTTCGAACAGCTTGGCGATCCGGCGATCGCCAACCGCGTTTTCGCCCGCTAGGAGAGAGCCCGTGTCGACTTAGTGGCCCTATAGGCCTACTAAGTCGACACGGCCGTCGCGCTGAACCACGCGCCCAGTCGCTCGTCGGTGAAGACGTCGCTGCGGGGGCGGAGCCGGCGACTGAGGGCGTCGCGGACGTTCTGGCTGGCCTCGGGGTCGGCGGCGATGCCGCGGAAGACGGGACCGGCGACCTCGGGCTGGGCGAAGCGGGCGAAGTCGAAGGACCACTCGTAGTGCTCGCGGGCTCGATCGTCGCGCCAGGCCTCGTAGCCGTCGAGGCTCTCGCCGTCGAGCAGTTCGCCGGCGACGTGGAGCGACTGCTCGATCGCGTCGGAGATGCCCTGGGCCGTGGAGGGGTTCTTGAAGTGGCTGGCGTCGCCGACCAGCGCCCAGCCGGGACCGGTCGGCCGGCGGAAGAATCCGCGCAGCATCGTCTCGGGGGCGAGGTGAATCGGGCCGACCTGCTCGTGGCCGTCGACGTCGAGCCCCTCGAACCAGTCGAAGGCGGCGGCGCTCTCGCGGAACTGGCGCTGGCGCTGCTCCTGGTTGCCCCGGGTCAGCTCGGGGTCGAGGCCGAGGATGAGGATCGAGAGGTCGTCCTCGCACGGCATCCAGGCGAGCGAGCCCTGCTCGATCACGTCGATGAAGAAGCGATCGCTCTCCGGCAGCCCGCGCCAGTAGCCGAACATGAAGGCCATCTCTCCTGCCAGGGGGCGTTCCTTCTCCAGCCCGAGCAGCTTGGCGACGGTGGAGGCGCGGCCGTCAGCGCCGAGCACCCAGCGCGCCTCGATCTCCTCGCCGTCCTCGAGGACGACGCCCCGCGCCGGCTCCTTCTCGCTGCCGGCGCCGAGCAGGCCGGTGACCTTGACGCCGAAGCGCGTCTCCGCTCCCGCCGCGACGGCAGCCTCCAGCAGCGCCTTGTCGAGCACCGGCCGGGTGATCCCGTAGCTGCGGTCGAAGCCGTCGATCGGGGTGAACTCGCCCTCGAACTCGGAGCCGAGGATCCGTACCCCGTACCGCACCGGGTTGAGCTGGTGCTCGGCTTCGATCCGCTCTAGCGCTCCCAGCTGCTGCAGTCGCGCCATCGTGTTGGGGAAGAGGCAGTGGGTCGAGAGGGTGTCGGCCGGCGGCGGCTCGCGATCGAGGAGCAGGACCTTCCAGCCCTGTTCCGCCAACCGCGTCGCCGCCGGGGTGCCGGCGACGCGAGCGCCGACGATGACCGCGTCGTAACCTCGCGCCGCCATCGTCAGGCTCCCTTCCGCCCGACCGTCAGCAGGTACTCCATGTGAAAGCGGGCGTCGTCGTCGCTGCCCTGGTTCCACTCGCCGCAGAAATCGCTCAGGACCTGGTCGAACTCCTCAGCCCGGCCCTCTTTCTCCGCGTTGGCGCGGGCGGCGATCGTCGGCCCGTAGCGGTCCTTGAAGTGCTCGCCGTAGTCGTCGGGCCGCTCGAAGGCGGTCACCTCGAGCACGCCTTTCTCGACCCGCTCCAGCTCGACCCGGTCGCCGAGTAGGTCACGCAGGTGGTCCTCGCCACCCCACAGCGGCGGTGGCTGCGCGCCCTCCGGCGGCGGCGGCATGAACTGGCCCATTTCGCGGAACAGTCCGCCGATCATCCCCTCCGGCGTCCAGCTCAGCAGGCCGATCTTGCCGCCCGGCTTGCAGACCCGCACCAGCTCGTCGGCTGCTTTCTGATGGAAGGGGGCGAACATCACCCCGATCGAGGAGATGACGACGTCGAAGCTGTCGTCCTCGAAGGGGAGGTCGTGGGCGTCGGCCTCGACCCACTCCAGCTCGACTCCCTCGGCCTCGGCGCGGGCGCGGCCGGCGTCGAAGAGCTCCGGGGTGAGGTCGCTGGCGACCACATCGGCGCCGGTCTTGGCGGCGACGATCGCGGCGTTGCCGGTGCCGGCGGCGACGTCGAGGACGCGGTCGCCGGGACCGATCTCGCAGGCCTCTACGAGGCGCGGCCCGAGCGGCAGCAGGAAGGTCTCGACCATCGAGGGGTAGTCGCCGGAGGCCCACATCTTCCGATGTTTTTGTCGCAGCTCTGGGCTGGGACTGGACGCGTCGGTGCTGGGGGTCACGGTTGAAGCTCCTTCTTCGATTGCTTGCTGGCTCTGTTGTTGATCCTGGTTGTCGACTGGGTTGATGACCCTGTTCTACGCCCGCGCCGGAGCCCGATCAACTTCTAAATCTTCAGTTGGGCGCCTACACTGCCCCTGGGGATGCCGGAGAGCTACGGACAGTTCTGTCCCGTTGCCCAGGCCGCCGAGGTATTGACGGAGCGCTGGACCCTGCTCGTGCTGCGCGAGCTCTTGATGGGCAGCACCCGGTTCAACGAGCTGCAGCGCGGGGTGCCGCGGATGTCCTCGTCGCTGCTCAGCAAACGGCTGAAGGAGCTGGAGCGGGCGGGCCTGATTACCCGGGAGCCGCTGCAGGGCGAGCGCGGGAACAGCTACCACCTGACCCCGGCCGGCGAGGCGCTCGGCCCGCACGTGGTCGGCCTCGGTACCTGGAGCCGGGAATGGCTAAAGCGGGA
>JBQCHW010000263.1:0-8195 GCA_051954315.1 Solirubrobacterales bacterium | reverse complement strand
CCCCCCCGCCTATCCCCGAATTACCCGAGCCGTTGCGTGGGACGCCGCTGCTGACGATCGATGCCGCCTGCATCGGCACTAAAGAGGCCGGAGAAGCCGCGATCGCGCCGCTGCGCGAGCTCGGCGAGCCGATCATGGACACCTTCGACCAGATCCCGGCCGCGGGCCTCTGCCGGATCCACATGGACCCGGAGAACCCGGTGCCGGGCCTCGGTCATCACCGCGTCCTGAGGGAGCTGCCCGACGAGGCGATCGACGCCTTCGTCGAGCTCGCCGGTCCGGAATCCAACTCGCCGCTGCTGCTGACCGAGATCCGCCAGATGGGCGGCGCGCTGCGTCGGCCCGATCCGCACGGCGGCGCCCTCTCCCACCTCGACGCCGACTGGGTGATGTTCGGCATCGGCATGCCGATGACGCCCGAGCTGGGCGAAGCGATCGAGGGCCACCTCGACCGCTTCGACGACGCGATGGAGCCCTGGTCCGCCGACGGCGGCTACTTCAACTTCGCCGAGCGTCCCTGCGACTCCGACGAAATCCTCCCCCCCGACGTCTGCTCCCGCCTCGCCGAGGTGAAGCGCAAGTGGGATCCCCATGGCCGCATCGTCGGCAACCACGCCGTCTCCCTGGATCCGGCGAAGTAGGTGCTTGTCGACTTCCTCTCGCCTACCGAGAGGAAGTCGACACTCAGCCCGCCGCAGCTTCGTCGGCGATGACGATCATGTTGTCGTTCCGCACGCGTCCCGCGGGGATCGAGTCGTCGCCGGCTAGGAGCTTCTGGAGGGCTTCGGGCTTGTCTGGGCCGGTGACCAGCCAGACGATGCGGCGGGCTTCGTTCAGGGCGGGATAGGTGAGGGTCATGCGGCGGTGGTCCTGGTAGGCGGTCTCGGTCATCGCCACGCGGCGGTCGGTGACCTCGAGGACGGGGTCGTTGGGGACCAGGGAGGCGGTGTGGCCGTCGGGGCCGAGGCCCAGGTGGACGAGGTCGAAGCGGTCGGGGAGCTGGGCTTCGTAGTCGCGGGCGGCGGCCTCGAGGTCGCGCTGGGTGACCGGCATCGGCCGCAGAGTCGACTGGTGGTCCATCGAGAGGCCGAGGACCATGTGGGTGAGGTTGCGGGCCTCGTCGCCGGGGGCGGCGACGCGCTCGTCGACCTGGAACAGCTCGGTCTTCTCCCAGGGCATCTCCTCCGATTCGCCGAGGATCGCCAGCATCGCCCAGGGGCTGCGGCCGCCGCTCATCGCAAAGGCGAAGCGGCCGCGCTCGGCGGCGGCTTCTGCGCCAGCGGTGGCGATCAGCTCCGCCGCCCGGCGCGAGGCGGCCTTTTCGTCGCCGGCGACCTCGAGCTCGATCGCCATCAGTCTTTCTTCTCGTCGTGGCCGCCGAACTGTTTGCGCATCGCCGAGAGGACCTTGTCGCCGAAGTCGCCGAGCCCGCGCGAGTAGAAGCGCTCGTGCAGGGCGGTGGTCAGGACCGGCGTCGGCACCCCCTCGTCGATCGCGGCGATCGCCGTCCAGCGACCCTCGCCAGAGTCGGAGACGCGGCCGGTGAACTCCTCCAGATCGCCTGATTCCTGCAGCGCCGCCGCGGTCAGGTCGAGCAGCCAGGAGCCGATCACGCTGCCGCGCCGCCAGACCTCGGCAACCTCGGGCAGGTCGAGGTCGTACTGGTAGTACTCGGGGTGGTCGAGCGGCGCCGTCTCCGCGTCGGCCTCGCGCTTGACCTTGCCGGCGTTGGCGTTCTTGGGGATGTTGAGCCCCTCGGCGTAGGCCGCCATGACGCCGTACTCGATCCCGTTGTGGACCATCTTCACGAAGTGGCCGGCACCGTTGGGGCCGCAGTGGAGGTAGCCGTTCTCCGACGGCGAGACCTCGCCGTCGCGCCCCGGCGTCCGCTCCGCCGCCTCGACTCCCGGCGCCAGGCTGGCGAAGATCGGGTCGAGCCGCTCGACCGCCCGGTCGGGGCCGCCGATCATCAGGCAGTAGCCGCGCTCGAGGCCGAAGACGCCGCCGCTGGTGCCGCAGTCGACGTAGTCGATCCCCTGCTCGCCGACCTTTTCGGCCCGGCGGATGTCATCGCGGTAGTAGGAGTTGCCGCCGTCGATGATCGCGTCGCCGGACTCCAGCACCGCGGCGACCGCGTCGACCGTCTGCTCGGTGATCTCGCCGGCCGGGACCATCACCCAGACCGAGCGCGGCGCGCTCAGCTTCGAGGCCATCTCCTCCAGCGAGGAAGCGCCCTCGGCGCCCTCGCCCGCCAGCTGCGAGACCGCATCCGGGTTGACGTCGTAGGCGACGATCTGGTGGCCGTCGCGCATCAGCCGCCGCGCCATGTTGGCTCCCATTCGGCCGAGGCCGACGATTCCGAGTTCCATAAATCCTCCGCTGTTGGGGTGGGTGGACGATAGCCTGCGCGGCGATGGCAAACGACGCCGCCGACGTCCTCGCGATCTTCGGGATCAGCGGCGACCTGGCGAAGAAAATGACCTTCCGGGCGCTGTACCGGCTGGAGGCCGCGGGCAAGCTCGAGGTGCCGATCGTCGGCGTCGCGATCGACGACTGGGATGACGAGAAGCTCCGCGAGCATGCCCGCGAAGCGATCGGCGCCAGCGTCGGCAGTCCCGACGAGGACGTCTTCGAACGGCTCGCCAAGCGCCTCACCTACGTGCAGGGCGACTACGGCGAGGAGGACACCTTCAAGCGCGTCGGGAAGGCGCTCGGCGACGCGCAGCACCCGGTCTTCTACCTGGAGATCCCGCCGGCCCTCTTCGCCACCGTCGTCCAGGGGCTCGGCAAGGCCGGCCTGACCGAGAACGCCCACGTGGTGATCGAGAAGCCGTTCGGGCACGACCTCGAATCGGCCCGCAAGCTGAACGACGAACTCGCCGAGGTCCTGAAGGAGGAGCAGATCCTCCGGATCGACCACTACCTCGGCAAGGAGCCGGTGATGGACATCACCTACCTGCGCTTCGCCAACGCCCTGCTGGAGCCGGTCTGGAACCGCGAGCACGTCTCCCAGGTGCAGATGACGATCGCCGAGGACTTCGGAGTCGAGGATCGCGGCCGTTTCTATGACGCGGTCGGGGCGATGCGGGACGTGATCCAGAACCACGCCCTTCAGGTGCTCGGGGTAGTCGGCATGGAGCCGCCGACCGGCAACCACCCCGACAGCGTCCGCGACAAGAAGCTGGAGTTCTTCAAGGCGGTGTGCGCGGCGGACCCGAAGCGCTACGTGCGCGGCCAGTACGAGGGGTACCTCGACGTCGACGGGGTGAAGGCGAAGTCGAAGACCGAGACCTTTGCCGCGGTCCAGCTCGAGGTCGATAACTGGCGCTGGTCCGGGGTCCCCTTCTTCATCCGCGCCGGCAAGTACCTGCCGGTCAAGGCGACCGAGGTGACGGTCTTCTTCAAGCGGCCGCCGAAGCTGGGGATCGGCAAGGGCAAGACGCCGGAACCGAACCAGCTGACGATCCGGATCGAGCCGAAACCGGGCGCCCGCACCCGGATGTACGCGAAGAAGGCGGGCGAAGAGGCTTTCCAGGCCGCCGACCTCGAGGTCCTGTTCGAGCGAGCGCCGGGGGAAGACCCTGAGCCCTACGAGCGCCTGCTCGGGGACGCGATTGCCGGCCAGCACCAGCTCTTCACCCGCCAGAGCTCGATCGAAGAGACCTGGCGCGTCGTCCAGCCGCTGCTCGATGAACCGGGGCCGGTTCATCCGTACGAGCAGGGAAGTTGGGGGCCGAAGCAGGCCGAGGAGCTAGTTCACGGAACCGGAGCTTGGTCACAGCCGTGGCTTCCGTCTGACTGATTCCCTAGCGGCGTGCTAGGTTTTCGGGGCTCCTAATTAGGGCGGCCTAACGCCCTCCGGCACCACGAGGAGAACCACCCCGAATGATCCCGACTTTCGTCATCACCCTGCGAGAGGGCGTAGAGGCCTCGCTGATCATCGGCATCATTGCCGCCTTCCTGGTCAAGGAGGGCCGCCGCGACGCGATGCGGCAGATGTGGATCGGGATCGGGATCGCGATCGTCCTCTGCATCGGGGTCGCCGTCCTGCTCGAAGTCGTTGGCCAGCAACTGCCGCAGAAGGAGCAGGAGGGCCTGGAGACGATCGTCGGCCTGATCGCGGTCAGCGCCGTCACCTACATGATCGTCTGGATGCGGCGGCACGCCCGCGGCATCAAAGCCCAGCTCGAAGGCGAGGCCGCCTCGGCGCTGGCGACCGGCTCCACCCTGGCACTGGTCGGGATGGCCTTCCTCGCGGTCCTGCGCGAGGGCTTCGAGACCTCGGTCTTCCTCCTCGCCGCCTTCCAGGACTCGACCGACACCACCGCCGCCGGCGCCGGCGCGATCCTCGGCCTCGTCGCCGCGATCGCGATCGGGCTCGGCCTCTACCGCGGCGGCGTCCGCATCAACCTCACCCGCTTCTTCCGCGTCACCGGCATCGTCCTCGTCTTCGTCGCCGCCGGCCTGCTCGCCTCCGCCGCCCATACCGCCCACGAGGCGGGCTGGATCAACGGCCTGCAGGGCCAGGCGGTCGATCTCGGCTGGCTGGTCCAGCCGGGCACCGTCTCCGGCTCGCTGCTGACCGGGATGCTCGGCCTGCAGCCGACCCCGACCGTGATCGAAGCGATCGTCTACCTCGGCTACACGATCCCGATGGTCCTCTTCGTCCTCTGGCCGCAGGGCATGCGCGTGCGGCCGCGGCGCGACCGCGTCCGTGCCGGCGGCCGCGTCGGCGCCGCCGAGAGCGCCGCTTAGGCGCCCCGCAGAGCCGCCCGCTCCCGTCATGGCCCCAACCACCCGTCGCCGCTTTCTGGCATCCGCCGGTGCCGGGGCGGCTGGACTCGGGCTGGGCGCCGCCGGGGGGTTCCTGGTCGGCCAGGAGAGCGCCGACGCGAGCGGGGAGGGGACCGGCAGCGTCGCCTTCTACGGCACGCACCAGGCAGGGATCGACACGCCCGCCCAGGACCGCCTGCACTTCGCCGCCTTCGACCTCCTTGCCGAAGACCCGGGCGAGCTGCGGGAGCTGCTGCGCGAGTGGACCGTCACCGCGGCGGAAGCGAGCGCAGGCGAGATGGTCGGCGACGTCAACGACGTGCCGCTGGCGCCGCCCGATGACACCGGCGAGACCGTCGGCCTCCTCCCCTCCAGCCTCACCGTCACCTTCGGCTTCGGGCCCAGTCTGTTCGAGAAGCGCGGGCTGGGTTTGGCGGGCAAGCGGCCGGCGGCGCTGAAGCCACTGCCGCCGCTGCCCGGCGACGAGCTCGACCCGGCCGAAAGCGGCGGCGACCTCTGCGTCCAGGCCTGCTCGGACGACCCGCAGGTGGCCTTCCACGCGATCCGCAACCTCGCCCGGATCGGCCGCGGCACGGTGGCGATGCGCTGGTCCCAGCTCGGCTTCGGCCGCACCGCGACCACCAGCCGCAGCCAGGACACGCCGCGCAACCTGATGGGGATGAAGGACGGCACCGCCAACATCAAGGCCGAGGACACCGAGGCGATGGACCGCTACGTCTGGGTCGGCGAGGAGGGCCCCGCCTGGATGCGGGGCGGCAGCTACATGGTCACCCGCCGGATCCGGATGCTGCTCGAGGTCTGGGACCGCGCCTCCCTCCAGGACCAGGAGCGGACGATCGGCCGCCACAAGTACAGCGGCGCCCCGCTCGGTGGAAGCGACGAGTTCGAGCCGCTGCCGCTCGACGAGCAGCGCAATGGGCACCCGCTGATCCCGGTCGACTCCCACGTCCGCCTCGCCTCGGCGAAGGAAAACAGCGGCGCCCGCATCCTCCGCCGCGGTTACTCGTTCACCGACGGCGTCGACGAGAGCCTCGGCGAGCTCGAAGCCGGCCTCTTCTTCATCTGCTTCCAGCGCGACGCGGCCAAGCAGTTCGTCCCGATCCAGGAACGACTTGGGCAGGTCGATGCGCTGAACGAGTACATCAAGCACGTCGGCAGCGCCCTCTTCGCCGTCCCGCCCGGCGCCAAGCCCGGCGGATACGTCGGCGAAGGCCTGGTCTAAATCCTATTCCGACTATTTCTGTCGGTCTTTGTTAGGGTGCCCTAACTATGAACCTGAAGATGCTCTGCGCGGGGACCGCGCTCCTACTCGTCCTGTCCATATCCGCCTGCGGTTCCAGCGAAGACGCGCCCGCCGGGGCCAAGCAGGTCAGCTTCAAGCTGACCGACGCCGGCTGCGAGCCGCACGACGCGAAAGCGCCCGCCGGGCCGATCACCTTCGAGATCGAAAACGCCGGTACCACCAAGGTGACCGAGATGGAGATCATGGACGGGGACACGATCCTCGGCGAGAAGGAGAACCTCTCTGACGGCTTGAGCGGCAGCTTCTCGCTGACCCTGGAGAAGGGTGAGTACACGGTCTACTGCCCGGGCGGCGACGACGAGCGCGGGACGCTGATCGTCAGCGGCGACCTGAAGGCGCAGAACAGCCCGCAGATCGAAAAGTCGATCGCCTCCTACCGCACCTACCTCGAGCAGAACACCGACGAGCTGGTCGCGAAGACCGCGCCGTTCGTCGCCGCGGTCGAAGCTGGCGACGTCGCCAAGGCGAAGTCCCTCTACACGGGAGCCCGCATCCCCTACGAGAAGATCGAGCCGGTGGCCGAGTCCTTCGGCAGCCTCGACCCGCGGATCGACGCCCGCGAAAACGACGTCCCGGCAAGCGAATTCGAAGGCTTCCACCGGATCGAGAAAGCGCTCTGGGAAGAAGGCGCCGCGCAGGGCATGGCCCCGGTCGCCAAGCAGCTGCAGGCCGACGTCGAAGAACTGGCGGCGAAGGTGAAGACGGTCGACCTGCAGGCGGTCCAGATCGCCAACGGCGCCAACGAGCTGCTCGGCGAGGTCTCGGCCTCGAAGATCACCGGCGAGGAGGAGCGCTACTCCCACACCGACCTGGTCGACTTCGAGGCCAACGTCGAAGGGGCCGAGGCCGCCTTCGAAGCGGTGAAGCCGCTGCTCGACGAAACCGACCCCGAGCTCTCCGGCGAAATCGAAGCCGACTTCAAGATGGTCTTCGCCGCCCTCGAGCCCTACCGGCAGGGCAACGGCTTCGTCCCCTACACCGAGCTGACGAAGGCCGACACCCGCAAGCTCGCGCAGTCGATCGACACCCTGGCGGAGAAGCTAAGTCAGGTACCTGCGGCAATCGCGTCGGCGGAACACGCCTGACCCGCCGTAGGAAGCCCTACCCTGGCTCGTCCATGAACGGAGCCGGGGATAGGGCTGACGAGCTGCTGCGGCAGCTCGGGTATGAGAGCTGGCGAGCGGGTCAGCGCGAGGCGGTGGTCGCGGCCCTGGAGGGTCGCGACTCGCTGATCGTGATGCCTACGGGCGGCGGGAAGAGCCTCTGCTACCAGCTGCCGGGGCTGGCCTCGGAGGAGCTGACGATCGTGGTTAGTCCGCTGATCGCGTTGATGCGGGATCAGTGGGGGAAGCTGCGGGGGCAGGGGCACGAGGTGGTGATGATCACTTCGGGGATGTCCGATGAGGCGGTCTGGGATGCCCTCGATTCGGTGCGGCGGGAGGCGCGGATCGTCTACTGCGCTCCCGAGCGGTTCGGCTCCAGCGTCTTCCTCGAAGCGCTGACCGAGCGGACTGTTGACCTGGTCGCGGTCGACGAGGCGCACTGCGTCTCGGAGTGGGGGCACGACTTCCGGCCCGACTATCTGCGGCTGCCCGAGGTCGTGCAGCGGCTGGGACGGCCGACGGTGATGGCCTGCACGGCGACGGCGACGGTGCCGGTGGCACGGGAGATCGCCTCGCGGTTCGGGATGAGGGAGCCGCTGCAGGTGCGCTCCGGCTTCGACCGGCCGAACCTCTCCTTCGATGTCGTCGCGCTCGAGGGCAAGGGCTCGCAGTCACGACGGCAGGCGCTGCTGGAGGCCGGGCTGGCCGATCCCGCCAACCGGCCGGCGATCGTCTACTGCGGCACTCGGCGCGACACGGACGAGGTCGCGGCCATCCTGCGGGAGAGCGGCATGGCGGCGGTCGCCTATCACGCGGGCCTGGCGGCCGACGAGCGCGCCTCGGCTCAGCATCGGTTCATGGAGGGCGACGCGGAGATCGTGTGGCTGCACCGCCGAGGCGGGCAGGTGGGCGAGGCGCTGGTGCGGGCGGTGCGGGAGCTGGAGTTCCCCGCGGGCGTCGTGCACGCCTTCGTCCACGGTGAGGCGAACTTCGTC
>JBQCHW010000262.1:0-5977 GCA_051954315.1 Solirubrobacterales bacterium | reverse complement strand
CACCTTCCACACCGCCTGCGCGACCTGCGCCTCCTGTCTGCGCGGCGACTACCACCGCTGCCGCAACGGCCAGACCTTCGGCCACGGCAAGAACCTCGGCGACCTGCAGGGGGCCCAGGCCGAGCTGCTGGCGGTCCCGCGGGCGAACCTGACCCTGCGCCGAGTGCCGGAGGGGATGTCCGCCGACGTCGCCCTCTTCGCCGGCGACGTGATGGGGACCGGCTACCACTCGATCGCCCACGCCGAGATGAAGGCCGGCGACACCGTCGCCGTGCTCGGCCTCGGCCCGGTCGGCCTCTGCGCGGTTCAGGCGGCGATCGCCGGGGGCGCGGTAAAGGTGTTCGCGATCGACACCGTCGCCGAACGGCTTGAGATGGCGGGGCGGTTTGGCGCCACGCCGCTGCACCTGAACGAGGACGACCCGAAGAAGGCGGTGCGGGCGGCGACCGAAGGGCTCGGGGTGGACGTCGTCGTCGATGCGGTCGGCGACCCGGGCCCACTCGCCCTTGCCGTCAGCCTCGCGCGCGACGCCGGCACCGTCTCCGGGATCGGCGCCTACGCCGGCAAGGGGGAGGTGCCGCTCGGCCTCGCCTGGCTGAAGGGGCTGCAGCTGCGGCTCGGCCTCGCCAACGTGATCGCCCACGTCGATCGCGTCCTCGCCCTGATGGAGGCCGGGAAGCTCGACCCGAGCCCGCTCGTCACCCACCACATGCCGCTCGACCAGGCCGCCGAGGCCTACGAGATATACGACGGCCGCGAAGCGCTGAAGATCGTCCTCACCCCTTAGCGCGCTGTTCTAGTTGACTCGCACAGTGTCTCGGACTACTGTGCGAGCTGGTGACACAGCTAGAGGCGAACCCCTTCGCGGTCGATCCCGACGACGAGCTGCCCGTCGGCCTGCAGCTGGGCTGGCGACTGCGGGCGCTGATCCGTACCGGTGAGCTTGGGGCGGGCGAGCGGCTGCCGAGCTTCCGTCAGCTGGCGGAGTGGGCTGGGGTCAACGTCGGCACCGTGAGGGCGGTCTATGAGTCGCTCGAGGCCGATGGCCTGGTGAGCACCCGTCATGGTCAAGGCACCTTCGTCGCCGAGGGGGTCGAGGCGGCGCCCCAGCTGGAGGAGATCGCCGCCGACGCCCTGCGGCGGGCACACGAGGCGGGGCTCGGCCCGCGCGACCTGGCGATCGTGGCGATGACCTGCGCCAGCCTCCCCGAGGAAAGCGAAACGCTGCAGGTGCGCCAGGAGCTGCGGCGGCAGATCGCCCGGCTCGAGGCCGAGCTTGCCTCCTACACCGCTCACCTCGGGGCCGACCTGCACACGGCGCCGCGCCGCGCGGTCGCCCACGTCGCCGGGGTCGAGGAGCTGGAGGAGACGCGCGACACCCTGATCGCGCAGCTGGCGGAGGCGCAGCGGGAGAGTCAACAAGAGGTGCGGCGGCGGGCAAGCGACCGCGGCCCCCTCGGCAGGGCGATGAGCCGGTGGCGAGCCAAGCCCTGAGCAAGGGATCGGGCGCCATCTCCGGCTTCTTCACCGAGGTCGGGACGATGATGATCCTCACCGCGCGCACCGTCGTCTCGGCGGTGCGGCCGCCCTATCCCTACGGCGAGGAGCTGGTCGACCAGTTCTATTTCACGCTGCGGCTCTGCTGGTTCCCGTTGCTGATCTCGACCTTCGCCCTCTGCCTCGGCGCCCCGGGGCTGCAGGCGGCGGGGCCGCTGCAGATCTTCGGCGCCCTCGACCGGCTCGGCGGCTTCTTCGTCCTCACCGCGATCCGCTGGATCGGCCCGCTGGTGACCGCGGTCGTCGTCAGCGGTGTCGCCGGCACCGCGATCACCGCCGACCTCGGCGCCCGGAAGATTCGTGAGGAGCTCGACGCCCTCCAGGTGCTCGGGGTCGACCCGGTCAAGAACCTGGTCGTGCCGCGGTTCCTGGCGCTGATGATGGTGACGGCGCTGCTCGACATCTTCGCGATCGTCTTCGGCCTCACCGCCGGGATCACCGTCGAGCTGCTCTATCACCAGAAGCTCGGCGGCTTCTTCGCCACCCTCTTCTCCAACGCCTCGGTCACCGACCTCTGGGGCTCGGTCCTGATGTGCACGATGTTCGGGGCGATCATCGCCGTCGTCTGCTCCTACAAAGGGATGACCGCCTCCGGCGGCGCGGCGGGCGTGGGGCGGGCGGTCAACCAGGCGGTGGTGATCGCCCTGGTCGGCGTCTTCGCCTTCAACTACGTCTTCACCGCGGTGCTGCTGGCAACCAACCCGGAGCTGCAGACGATCCGGTGAGGGCCACGCGATGAACGCCTGGCTGGACGCGCCGCGGGCCTGGCTCGACTCCTTCGGCGAGATCGCCCGCTTCGGCGTGCGCGTCGCCGGGCTCGTCTACTCGGGCCGGGCTTTCCGCTTCTTCGGCGAGGCGATTCGCCAGGCCGGGATCTTGATCCTCGGCTCGGCCCTGATCATCTGGGCCTTCGTCTTCATCCTCGGCCTCCAGTGCGGGATCCAGGGCGCCTACTTCTTCCGCGCCCAGGGGGTGCCGCAGTACGCAGGCCTTTTCGCCGCCTGGTGCGACCTGCGCGAGGCGCTGCCCTACGCCTTCGGCTACATCCTCTCGGCCAAGGTTGGGACCGGGATCGTCGCCGAGCTGGGGGCGATGCGGATCTCCGACGAGATCGACGCGCTCGAAGTGATGGGGGTGCCGCCGGTCACCTTCCTCTGCGGCTCGCGCCTGCTGGCCGCCTGGATGGCGCTGCCCTTCCTCTACCTGGTCTCGATCGGGGTGATGTACCTGGCCAGCTACGTGGCGGTGGTGAAACAGGTCGCCGATACCTCTTCCGGCGGCTACTCGCTGATCTTCTGGATGTTCCAGGACCCCACCGATCTGATGTTCAGCCTGATCAAGGGGATGGTGATGGCGACCGTGATCGTGCTGGTCGGCTGCTACTACGGCTACACCGCCTCCGGCGGCCCGGTCGGCGTCGGCACCGCGACGGCGAAGTCGATGGTCTTCAACATCGTCGCCGTCCACATCCTCGGCATGCTCGGCACCCTCGTCTTCTGGGGCGCCAACCCGCGAGCCCCGATCGGGGGCTGATTCAGCCTTTGGCGAGGATCGTCACCGCCAGGACGATCCAGCCGGCGAAGGCGCCGATGACGAATCGGTTGAGCGTGGCCTGAACCGAGAAGAGCCCCTGTTTCAATTCGCGGATGTCGCCTTCAACGCGATCAAAGCGTTGTTTCGTTTCCTCTTTGCTCTCGGTGATTCGACGATTGACTTCGTCGAAGCGCTGGTCCACTCGCTTGAACTCTCGATCGACGTCGTCGAAACGTTCGTCTACTCGCTCGAACTTCCCGTCAGCGTCCTCC
Organism: Solirubrobacterales bacterium; assembly: GCA_051954315.1. Taxonomy (GTDB): domain Bacteria; phylum Actinomycetota; class Thermoleophilia; order Solirubrobacterales; family 70-9; genus VAYN01. The sequence goes on along the minus strand of JBQCHW010000262.1, from coordinate 2,615 downwards.
ATCGCCACGTCCTTCCTCTCGGCCACCATCTGCATGCCAACGAGCGTAGCGAATCATGTGTAACTTTTTGTCGCAGAAACAAAAAGTTCTCCGGCAACTTCGTCGCGGAAGTGAAACCCCTACTAGCTAGTGGCGGTGGCGGCGGAAGGTCTCTTCGACCCAGCGGTAGCCGGGGCGGTCGCTGAGGCTCTTGCGGAACTCGTCCAGGGCCGGGGGCCGCGGGAGGTCCGGTGAAAGCGGGCCCTCGGGGGGGACGACGATCGGGTAGAAGAGCGAGGCGGCGGTGACGTCGGCGACGCTGAGGTCGTTGCCGACCAGGAACTCGCCGTCGCCCTGCTCGAGCTCGGCCTCGAGCTTGTCGAAGGCGGCGACGATTGCCTCGCGCGCCCGCGCGGCGTCCTCGTCCTTGTTGGCGCCCCAGCGGATGCTGGTGTAGACGCGGCCGTAGGCGCCGACCACCGGCTTCGCCTTCCCCAGCGGTCCCGGCACGCTTTCGGCGGCCACCTCGGCGAAGATCTCCGGTTCCTGGATCAGCTCGTAGAAGGGGAGCAGGCGGGCGTGGGGGCCGAGGTTCTCGTCGAACCAGTCCTCAAGGTCGAGCGCCCGCTCGCGATCGTGGGGGGTCGACGGATACAGCGGCTTGTCGAGGAATTTGGCGTCCAGCGCGGCGATGATCGCGGTCGAGTCGCCGATCGCCCGCCCGTCCATCTGCAGGACCGGGATCGTCGGCTGCGCCCCCCGGGTGAGGAAGAGCGCGATCGGGATGTGGGTGCCAGGCAGCGGCGAGCGGCGGACGTGGGCGACTTCCTTGTAATCGAGTGCCCAGCGCGCCTTTTCGGCGTAGTGGGAGATGTCGATCTGCCAGAGGACCGGCTTGTCGTTGGATTGCACGCTCATCGCTGGGCTGCCAGCATAAGCGCGTGGCGCTGCTCGGGGACTCAGAGGTGGAGGAGAGGCTGGCGAGGCTCGACGGCTGGACCCGTGCCGGCGAAGCGATCGAGAAGAGCTTCAAGCGCGCCGACTTCGTCGGCTCGGTGGAGTTCGTCGGCAGCCTGGTCGAGCCTGCCGAGCAGATGAACCACCATCCCGACCTCGCGATCTCCTGGGACACCGTCACCGTCACGATCTCGACCCACTCCGAGGGCGGCCTCACCGCCGCCGACTTCGAGCTCGCCGCGAAGATCGACGCGCTGGCCTGACGGTGGCGAAGCGCAAGAAGCAGCGGCGGCCGCGGGAGAAGGCGCCGACCGTCGACTACACCGATCCGGAGGGCAACGTGCTCACCCTGCGCCAGACGCTGAGCGCGGCCACGATCGCCAAGGTGGGGGAGCCGCCGGCGGGCGCTGCGGCCTCCCAGGACGATGCTTGGCACCGGCGCTCCGAGGCCCTGTTCGAGCGGCTTGCGGTCCGCTGGGAGATCGCCGGCCTACCGCTCGACGACCAGAAGATGCTGCTCGGCCGCTACCGGATGGCCGACGCCGAGACCCAGCGCTGGGTACGGCAGACGATCGCCGACCACCTGCAGCGCCACATCCCCGAGCTCGCGGGCTGAGCCGTGGCCGACGAGCTGCGGATCGACGACCGGCTGGCGCTGCCGCTGGCCGAGATCGAGCTGCGGGCGAGCCGCTCCTCCGGCCCCGGCGGCCAGCACGCCAACGTCACCGCCTCGCGGGTCGAAGCGGTCTTCGACGTCGAGGGCTCGCAGACGCTCGACGAGGCGCAGCGCGCCCGGCTGGTGGAGCGGCTGGGGCCGGTCGTCACCGCGGTCGCCCAGGACGCGCGCGGCCAGTCGCGCAACCGCGAGCTGGCCCTGCAGCGACTGGCACAGAAGATCGCCGCCGGCCTGCGGGTTCAGCGCAAGCGCCGCCCGACCCGCCCCAGCCGCGCCTCGAAGCAGCGTCGGCTCGAGCAGAAGCGCCGCACCGCGGAAAAAAAGCGCGGGCGCGGCCGGCCACCGTTAGAGTGAAGCGGATGCTTGGGGAGAGCAAAGCAACGAGTGGGTTCGCGGTCAGCGACCTGAACAAGGCGCGCGAGTTCTACGAGGGCACCCTCGGCCTCGGCGTCGAGGTGATCGATGCCGAGCACGGGCTGACGAGGCTGAAGCTGGCCGATGAATGCGACGTGCTGATGTACCTCAGCGCTGACATGCGGCCGGCCAGCTACACGATGCTCAACTTCGAAGTCGACGACATCGACGCCACCGTCGACGACCTCGTCGCCCGCGGCGTGACCATCGAGCGCTACGAGGGCTTCGAGCACGACGCCAAGGGCATCGTCCGCGGCCCCGGCCCCCAGATCGCCTGGTTCAAGGACCCGTCGGGCAACGTCCTCTCGGTCCTGCAGCAGCCGTAGCGTCGCGCACGGTTCCCTTGCGGTTGACCTGGACGACCGGCAGGTCGCCCGGCCACATCGCCAGGGTGGAGATCAGGCCAATGACGAGGAGGGCGGCGGAGACGTAGGCGCCGGCTTCGAGGTCATAGCTTGCGTCGAGCCCGGACACCTTGACGATGAGCGCGACGAGGCCGGCGATCCAGAGGAGCGCTGCGAGGACGAGGCGCGCCCGGAACCAGCGTTTCAGCGCCAGCTGACGGGCGCGGCCGACCACCAGCGGCAGG
>JBQCHW010000261.1:0-4649 GCA_051954315.1 Solirubrobacterales bacterium | reverse complement strand
TGGTGCGCCAGCCCGCCGAGCAGCATCAGCGTCTCGTCGGTGACCCGGTTCTTCGAGAAGTCGAGGTAGAGCCCGGCGCCTTCGGCCCGCAGTCGCTCCCCCCGGTCGGGGTCGGCGGCGAAGAGATCGCGCAGGTGGGTGTCGCGGAGCTTCTCGAAGTGGGACTGCAGCTGGCCCCAAGCCGGGACCTGGCGGAGGGACGGTCCCTCGCCGGTCACCCGGCCTTGACCCCGCTCTTCGACTCGATCGTCTCCAGCATCTCGTTCCAGGACTTGTTGAAGGCCTCTTTGCCCTCCTCCTGGAGGCGCGTCGCCAGGGCGGCGACGTCGATGCCGGCCTCGTCGAACTCCTTCAGCACCTGCTCTGAATTGCCGCCGTCCTTGGGCAGGAGGTCGGTTACCTGGCCGTGGTCGGCGAAAGCTTTCAGGGTCGGCTCCGGCATCGTGTTCACCGTCAGCGGCGAGGCGAAGGCCTCGATGTAGAGGGTGTCGGAGGCGTCGGGGTCCTTGGTCCCGGTGCTGGCCCAGAGCAGTCGCTGCGGCCGCGCGCCCTCGTTCATCAGCCGGCGCATCCGGTCGCTTTCGAGCAGCTCGTTGTAAGCGCGGTAGGCGCGGCCGCCGATCGCGATCCCGAGCCGGTTGACCAGCTCGTCGGGCACCTCCTTGCCGACCGCGACGTCCCAGCGGCTCATGAAGATCGAGGCGACGGAGGCGACGTCGGGGTCGAGCCCGGCCTCGATCCGCCGCTCGATCCCGCGCATGTAGGCGTCGGCGGCGCCGAGGTACTGCTCGTCGTCGAAGAGCAGGGTGACGTTGATCGGGATGCCGGCGAAGATCGACTCCTCGATCGCCTCACGCCCCGCCTGCGTGCCCGGGATCTTGATGTAGAGGTTGTCGCGCTCGCCCTTGGCGTGGAGCGCCTTCGCCTCCTCGATCGTCTTCGCCGCGTCGTCGGCGATCAGCGGCGAGACCTCGAGCGAGCAGAAGCCGTCGACGCCCGACGTGCGGCGGTGGACGTCGGCGAAGAGGTCGCAGGCGTCGCGCAGGTCGGCCAGCGCCAGCTCGAAGAAGATCTTCTCGGTCTCGGTCGCCCCGACGCCCTCGCCGGCGGCGGCCTTCGGCGCCTCCTGCGCGATCTGCTCGTCGTAGGCGTCGCCAGCGCCGATCGCCTTGTCGAAGATCGAGGGGTTCGAGGTCAGGCCGGTGACCGAGAGGTCGCGGATGTAGCCCTCCAGCACCCCGTCGCGCAGCATCGGGCGGGTGATGTTGTCGAGCCAGAGGCTCTGGCCCAGTTCGTGCAGGCGCTGCGTCGGCTTCATCTCGAGCCTCCTAAGTCGTTGATTTGGCCGCCCGCTCGGCGACCTCGCGCGCCACCTTGGTGACGTTGTCGACGGTGAACCCGAACTCGGCCTCGACGTCCGCGAACGGCGCCGACTGTCCAAAGGTACTCATACCCATGATCGCGCCCTCCGTACCGACGTAGCGCTCCCAGCCGAGGGTCGCGCCCTCCTCGATCGAGACCCGGGCGGTGATCTCCGGCGGCAGCACCTGGTCGCGGTAGGACTGGTCCTGCTGCTCGAAGATCTCCCAGCAGGGGAGGCTGACGACGCGGCTGCGGATCTCGCCCTTCAGCGCCTCGTGGGCGCCGAGGGCGAGCTGGACCTCGCTGCCGGTGGCGATCAGGATCAGCTCGGGCTCGCCGTCCTCGGGGTCGGCGAGGACGTAGCCGCCGCGCCGCACTCCCTCGGCCGAGGCGTACTTGGAGCGATCGAAGACCGGAACGGTCTGGCGGGTCATCACCATCGCCACCGGGCAGTGGGTGCGGCCGAGGGCGATCTTCCAGGCCTCGGTCACCTCGTTGGCGTCGGCGGGCCGGATCACGTCGAGGTGCGGCATCGCCCGCAGCGCCATCAGCTGCTCGATCGGCTGGTGGGTCGGGCCGTCCTCGCCGAGCCCGATCGAGTCGTGGGTGAAGAGGTGGACGACCGGCAGCTCCATCAGCGCCGAGAGGCGGATCGCGGCGCGGCCGTAGTCGGAGAAGGTGAGGTAGGTCGACCAGAGCGGGCGCAGCTTCGCCGTCGACATCCCGTTGCAGGCCGCGGCGGCGCCGTGTTCGCGGATCCCGAAGTGGACCTGGCGGCCGTCGTAGCTGCCGGGCTCGTACTGGTCGGAGTCGCTGAGGCGGACCGAGGTCGAGTCGGTGAGGTCGCAGGAGCCGGCGATCAGCCAGGGCACCCGTTCGGCGATCGCGTTCTGGACCTTGTTCGAGGCCTTGCGGGTCGCGAGGCCCTTCTCTTCGTCGGCCTCGAAGCTCGGCAGGCCGGTGTCCCAACCGTCGGGCAGGCCGCGCCGCTGCATCATCTCCAGCTCGGCCGCCTTCTCGGGCTTGTCCTGCTTGTAGGAGTTGAAGGTGTCGACCCAGGCGCTGTGCGCGTCGGCGCCGCGCTTGCCGATCACCTCGTCGAAGCGCTCGCGGACCCCGTCGGGCACCAGGAATTTGGCGTCCTTCGGCCAGCCGTAGGCCTCCTTGGTCAGTTCGATCTCCTCGTCGCCGAGCGGTTCGCCGTGGGCGGACTCGGTGTCCTGCTTGTTGGGCGAGCCCCAGCCGATGTGGCTGTCGACGACGATCAGGGTCGGGCGGCCGCTCTCGGCCTTGAACTCGTTGAAGGCCTTACCGAGCAGGGAAGTGTCATTGGCGTCGCCGACCCGCAGCACGTTCCAGCCGTAGCCCTCGAAGCGGCTGAGCACGTCGTCGCTGAAAGCGAGGGCGGTGTCGCCGTCGATCGAAATGTGGTTGTTGTCGAAGATCCAGCAGAGGTTGTCGAGCTTCAGGTGGCCGGCGAGCGAAGCGGCTTCGTGGGAGATCCCCTCCTGCAGGCAGCCGTCGCCGGCGACCGCGTAGGTATCGAAGTCGAATAGCTCGGTCCCGTAATTGGCCCCCAGCCACTTCGAAGCCATCGCCATCCCGACCGAGGTGCCGACGCCCTGGCCGAGCGGGCCGGTCGTGGTCTCGACGCCGGTGGTCCAGCGGTACTCGGGGTGGCCAGGCGTGCGGGAGTGCAGCTGGCGGAAGTTTTCGATCTCGTCGAGGCCGCAGGCCGGCTCGTCGAGGACGTTGTAGTCGGCATCGACCTTGCGGACGCCGGCGAGGAAGAGCATCGAGTACAGGAGCATCGAGGCGTGGCCGGCCGAGAGCACGAAGCGGTCGCGGTTCGGCCAGACCGGGTTGGCCGGGTCGTAGCGGAGGTGGTTCTGCCAGAGCTCGTAGGCAACCGGCGCCAGCGACATCGGCGTCCCCGGGTGGCCCGAGTTCGCCTTCTGGACGGCGTCCATCGAGAGGGTGCGGATCGTGTTGATTGCGAGCTGATCGATGTCCTGAGTCATTGACCCGATCCTAGCCGCCCCGCCCTGTCAGCCGGAGTGTGAGATTTGGGCAGGGTGGAGAAGCGTGGTCATAAGATGGATGTAGCCTCCAAATCGATATTTAAATGTCGTTGATATCACGTTATCGATGCTAGAATGTCGAAATGGATCGGAAGAGGAACTATTCGCCCCAGACCCGTGAAGCTGCCGCGCTACTAGGTGCGCGCATTCGACTTGGTCGGCGGGAACGGCGCTGGACCCTGGAAGATCTCGCAGAACGCGTGGGAATCGGCGTGGTGACGATGCGGAAGATCGAGCAGGGCGATCCGAACGTGCGGCTCGGCGCCGCCTTCGAGGCTGCGAATCTGACCGGAGTAGCACTCTTCCACGAGGATCCATCCCGCCTCGCCCTCGAGTCCGCTCGTACGGAGGACCGGCTCGCCGTCCTCCCGCAGTCGGTGCGCAAGCCGAGAGATCTCGATGACGATTTCTGAGCCGAAACAAGTCTTCGTCTGGGCCTGGCTTCCGGGGGCGACCGAACCGGTCGTCGCCGGCCGCCTCGACCCGGTGGGCCCGATCGTCAACTTCACCTACGGTCGTAGCTATCTCGAGCGAGACGATGCGATCCCGCTCTACCTGCCCGACCTTCCCCTCGAGCGCGGTCCGATCTCACCACTAGCCGGAGATGTTCCGGGTTGCATCGCCGACGCAGGCCCGGACGCCTGGGGGCAGCGGGTGATCCTCAACCGCCTCACCGGGCGAGCGGATGCCGAAACCACCGAGCTCGGACCCCTCACCTATCTACTCGAATCCGGCTCCGACCGCATCGGTGCTCTCGACTTCCAGGCATCGCCTCGCGAATACGTTCCTCGCGCGATCGACCATGCCGGCATCGAGGAGCTGGCAGAAGCCGCCGAACGGGTCGAGCAGGGGAAGCCGCTGTCGCCGGAACTCGACCAAGCGCTCCTGCACGGCAGCTCGGTCGGGGGGGCGCGGCCGAAGGCGCTACTCGTCGAGGGCGAAAGCAGGCTGATCGCGAAGTTCAGCTCCACCACCGACACCTTCCCGGTCGTCAAAGGCGAGTTCGTGGCGATGGAGCTCGCCCGCCGCGCCGGCCTCGATGCGGCAACGGTACGGCTGACGAGCGCCCACGGCCGCGACGCCCTCCTGGTCGAGCGCTTCGACCGGCCAGGAGGCGGCAGGCGCCGCGCGATGGTCTCGGCGTTGACCATGCTCGGGCTGGATGAGATGGGCGCCCGCTACGCGAGCTACGCCGACCTCGCCGAC
>JBQCHW010000260.1:0-2811 GCA_051954315.1 Solirubrobacterales bacterium | reverse complement strand
GTAGCGGCCGACCTGCCCCTGCTCGGCGGACTCGAGCAGGAAGCACGGCGCCCCCTCCGGCTCCCCGGCACGCAGCTTGAGGAAAGCCGAGACCGGGGTCTCGCAGTCGTCGATCAGCCGCGCCCGCACCGGCACTACATTGCCCTCGCGGGCAAGCTCGCGCGCCTCCTCCAGGCTCGGCTCGAGGCGGATCTCCGAGTCAGCCGCTACGCGCATTCAGCACCTCCATCACCTTCGCCTGCGAGACCCCGCGCGAGGCCAGCAGGACGCTGAGGTGGTAGAGGACGTCGGCGGCCTCTTCGGCGACTCGCTCCTCGCTCTCTTCGCGGGCGGCGCGGACAACCTCCTCGGCCTCCTCCTCGACCTTCTCGCCGATCAGCTCGCGGTCGTCGAGCAAGGTAACGGTGTAGCTGCCCTCCGGCCGCTGCAGGGCGCGGTGGCGGATCGTCCGCTCCAGCGCCGGCAGTGCTTCGTAGGTGACCGGATTGGGCTCGCCCTCGGCCGGCGGCGCGTCTTTGCGCGGCGAAGCGGAGCCGAGCACCTCGCGGTAGAAGCAGCTGCGCTCTCCCGTGTGGCAGGCCGGGCCGGCCGGATCGACCAGCGCGACCAAGGCATCGCCGTCGCAGTCGTAGCGAAGCTGGCGCAGGTGCATGAAGTTCCCCGAGGTTTCGCCCTTTTTCCAGAGCTCGTCGCGGGAGCGGCTGTGGAAGTGGAGGTCGCCTTGCTCCAGGGTCATCTCCAGCGAAGGCGCGCTCATATAGGCGAGCATCAGCACCTCGCCGCTGGCGAAGTCCTGGACGATGCACGGAACCAGGCCCTGCTGGTCGAATTCGATTTCGGGAAACATCGGCTGAATCGTAAACGTCGCCTGCCGGGAACCCGGCTACTCGATCCCGAGGCGGTCGAGCAGGTCCTCGTCCCGGCGCCAGTGACGGCGCACCCGGACTTGGAGATCGAGGAACACTTTGGCGCCGAGCTCGGCTTCCAACGAGCGGCGCGCGCCGGCGCCGATCTCGCCGATCTTGGTCCCACCCTTGCCGATCAGGATGCGCTTCTGGGACTCGGTCTCGGCCCAGACCTCGGCCTGCACGGAGACCAGCCCGTCCTCGCGCGGCTCGACCTCCAGGACCGAGACCTCGACCGAGTGGGGGATCTCCTGCCGGGTCCGGTTCAGCACCTGCTCGCGGATCAGCTCGGCGAGCAGCAGCTCGCTCGACTGGTCGCTGCGGTCCTCCGGCGGGTACATGTACGGGCCCTCCGGGACGAGCTCGCCGAGGCGCTCGAGCAGCGGCCCGACCCCCTCACCGGTCTTGGCGCTGATCGGGAAGACCTCGTCGACCCCGTCCAGCTCCGCCGCCGCGGCGAGCACCGGGACCAGCTCGTTCGGCCCCAGCCGGTCGGCCTTGTTGACCGCGCAGATCACCGGCAGCTCGCCGCCCGCACCGAGCAGCGCCCGGACGATGAAGCGATCGCCAGGACCCACCCCCTCCTCCCCGTTGATCACGAAGAGGACGACGTCGGAGTCGGCCAGCTCGCGCTCGACCCGCCCCTGCATGCGCTCGGTGAGGACGTCGCGCGGGCGCTGGACGCCGGGCAGGTCGACGAGGACGAGCTGCCGTTCGGCCTCGAGGTCGGTGGCGACGCCGCGGATCGCCCGCCGGGTGGTCTGCGGACGGTTGGAGACGATGACGACGTGGGAGCCGACGATCGCGTTGACGAGCGTCGACTTGCCGACGTTCGGCCGCCCCGCGAGCCCGACGAAGCCCGACCTCACCGCCGCGTCTTCCGCTTCGCGTCCGGGCGCGGCGGGCGATGGCCCATGCTCTCCAATACCTCGGCCTGGACCGCCAGCATCTCGCCGTCGTCGGTCTCGTGGTCGTAGCCGCAGAGGTGGAGGACGCCGTGGACCGCCGCCTCGGTCACGTCGGAGCAGTGCTCGGGGCAGATCGCGACGTCGCCGAGCTCGCGCGGGCCCGGGACGGGGTCGAGTTCGTCGATCGGAAAGGCGAGCACGTCGGTGGGCGCGTCCTTGCCACGGTGCTCGCGGTTGAGCTCGCGGATCCGCCCCTCGTCGATAATTTCCACCCCTAGGTGGCCGTCGTCGACCCCGGCCGCCACCAGCGCGGCGGCGACGGCGTCGCGGAGGTCGGGAGGAACGTCGGTCAGGTCGAGGCTCACGAACGCGGCGTCGGCCCGTGTTCGGCGCGGGCGGCCTGCTCCCGGGAGCCGTGCGCGTCGTAGGCGGCGACGATCCGCTGGACCAGTTTGTGGCGGACGACGTCCTCGCCGCCGAAGCGGACGAAGGAGATGTCTTTGACGTCGCTGAGAATGTCGCTGACGGCGATCAGCCCCGAGCGCTGGTCGGTCGGCAGGTCGATCTGGGTGACGTCGCCGGTGACCACCATCCGCGAGTTGAAGCCAAGCCTGGTGAGGAACATCTTCATCTGCTCGGGGCTGGTGTTCTGAGCCTCGTCGAGGATCACGAAGGAGTCGTTGAGGGTGCGCCCGCGCATGAAGGCGAGCGGCGCCACCTCGATCACGTTGCGCTCGAAGTAGCCGTTGACGCGATCGGGATCGAGCATGTCGAAGAGCGCGTCGAAGAGCGGCCGCAGGTAGGGGTCGACCTTGGCCTGGATGTCTCCCGGCAGGAAGCCGAGGCGCTCGCCGGCCTCGACGGCAGGCCGGGTGAGGATGATCCGCTGCACCTTGCGTTCGGTCAGCGCCGCGGCGGCCATCGCGACCGCGAGGATGGTCGTGCCGGTACCGGCGGGACCGATGCCGAAGGTGATCGTGTTGCGGCGGATCGAGTCG
>JBQCHW010000259.1:0-3770 GCA_051954315.1 Solirubrobacterales bacterium | reverse complement strand
CGGCAACATCGCCGAGATGCGCACCGGTGAGGGCAAGACGCTGGTGGCGACGGCCCCGTCGTACCTCAACGCGCTCACCGGCAAGGGCGTGCACGTCGTGACCGTCAACGACTACCTCGCCCGCCGCGACTCGGAATGGATGAAGCCGATCTACGAGGCGCTCGGCTGCACCGTCGACGCGGTCCAGGACTTCGACGACCACGACGCCCGCCAGCGCAAATACGCGCTCGACATCACCTACGGGACCAACTCCGAGTTCGGCTTCGACTACCTGCGCGACAACATGGCCGACCGGCTCGAGCACTGCGTCCAGCGCGGCCACGACTTCGCGATCGTGGACGAGGTCGACAACATCCTGATCGACGAGGCGCGGACGCCCCTGATCATCTCCGGCCAGCCCGAACAGGCCGCCCAGACCTATTACACGTTCGCCCGCCTGGCCAAACAGATGGTCGGCGTGCCGGCGAAACAGAAACTGAAATCGCTCGGCGAAAACAAGGAGACCCACGACGCCGACTACGACTACGAGTACGACGAGAAGCACAAGACCGTCGCCCCGACCGAGCGGGGGGTGAAGAAAGCCGAGGAGTTCATCGGCGTCGACAACCTCTACCTCGGCGAGCACGGCAGCCTCGTCAACCACCTCGTCCAGTCGCTGAAGGCCGAGTCGCTCTACAAGAAAGACGACGACTACGCGGTGATCGACGGCGAGGTGATGATCATCGACGAGTTCACCGGCCGCATCCTCGAGGGCCGCCGCTGGTCGGAGGGCCTGCACCAGGCGGTCGAGGCGAAGGAGGGCGTGGCGATCCGCGAGGAGAACCAGACCCTGGCGACGATCACCCTGCAGAACTACTTCCGCCTCTACGGCAAGCTCTCGGGCATGACCGGCACCGCCCTCACCGAGGCGACCGAGTTCATGAAGATCTACGAGATCCCGGTGGTCGAGATCCCGACCAACAAACCGATGGTCCGCAAGGACGAAAACGACCAGATCTTCAAAACCAAAGACGGCAAGTGGGCCGCGGTCTTGAGCGAGATCATCGGCCGCCACGAAAAAGGCCAGCCGATCCTCGTCGGAACCGTCTCGGTCGAGGTCTCGGAGATGATCTCGGGGGCGCTGAAACGCGAGGGGATCAAACACGCGGTCCTCAACGCCAAGCCCGAGCACGCCGAACGAGAGGGTGAGCTGATCGCCCAGGCCGGCCGCAAAGGCGCGGTGATGATCGCCACCAACATGGCCGGCCGCGGCGTCGACATCAAGCTCGGCGGCGACCCCGAACACCTGGCGATCGCGGAGCTGAAAAAGGAGGGGATCACCCACGAGAGCGAGGGCTACGAGGAGGCGCTGGCGGCGAAGACCGCCGAGCTGGCGCCGCAGTGTAAGGCCGAAGGCGAAGAAGTGCGCGAGCTCGGCGGCCTCTACATCTGCGGCACCGAGCGCCACGAGTCCCGCCGCATCGACAACCAGCTGCGCGGCCGCTCCGGCCGCCAGGGCGACCCCGGCGAGTCGCGCTTCTTCCTCTCCGCCGAAGACGACGTGATCCGCCTCTTCGCCGGCGACCGCATCTACAAAATCCTCGACAAACTCGGGCCCGTCGGCGACGACGGCGAGGAAGTGCCGCTGGAAGCGAAGATGCTGACGAAAACCGTCGAGAACGCCCAGAAGAAGGTCGAGGAGCAGAACTTCCTGATCCGCAAACGGGTGCTCGAGTACGACGACGTGATGAACGAGCAGCGGCGCGTGATCTACAAATACCGCCGCGAGATCCTCGAAGGCCGCGACATCTCCGACAACGCCCGCGACGAACTCGAGGGCGTGATCGAGCGGCTGGTCGACGAGTACACCGCCTCGGACGTGCTCGAGGACTGGGACATGGAGGAGCTGGAGACGCAGCTGCGCCAGATCTGGCCGGTCGGCGTCGAGGTTGCCGAGATGGCGCCGGAGACGGTCGACCGGATGCAGCTCAAAGAAGCCCTCGACGACGATGTGATGAACGCCTACGACGAGCGCGAAGAGCAGCTCGGCGAGGAGCTGATGCGCTTCCTGGAGCGCTCGATCCTGCTCCAGGTGATCGACAATCGCTGGCGCGAACACCTCTTCGACATGGACTACCTGCGCGAAGGCATCCACCTCCGCGGCTTCGCCCAGATCGACCCGCTGGTCGCCTACAAAAACGAGGGCTTCCAGATGTTCGAAGAGCTGCTGCACTCGATCTGGGACGAGTTCTCGAAGCTGGTCTTCCGCGCCGAAATCGAAGTCCAGCCCGATGAAGCGGGCGCCGCCGCGGTGGCCAATGGCGGCGGCGCGACGTCGACCCTCGCCTACTCCGGCGGCACGGCGGAGAACCAGCCCTCGGCGCTGCAGGAGGTCGCGGCCTCGAGTGGCGCCAGCGCCGTCGACGTCGCCGCGGCGCAAGCGGCCGGCCCGAACAGCGGCGGCTTCGAAACGGTCGAGACGGTCGTCAACGACGACAAAGAGAACATCGGGCGCAACGACCCCTGCTGGTGTGGTTCGGGCAAGAAGTACAAGAAGTGCCACGGCGCCTGAGGGCGCGCCCTTGACCGATCCCGTCCGCGAGTTCATCCGCGCCTTCAACGAGCGCGACCTGGATGCCTTCGTTGCCGTGCTCGACCCTGAGGTCGAACTGCACTCGGGGCGCGGGCTGCGGAAGGGAATCGAGGCGGCGCGGGTCTGGGCGACCAGGAAGCCGGGCGGGGTGCAGCAGACGATCGAGCTCGAGCAGCTCTACGAGGAAGGCCTGGAGAGCGGCGGCGGCCGCGCCGTTGCCCTGATCCTGCGCCGCTGGCACTGGGAAGAGGACGAGGGCGTCGCCGGCATCGACGCGATGGCCTGGGCCTTCGAGCTGCGCGACCACAAGATCTTGAGCTGGCGCCCGTATGACAGCCGCGAGGAGGCGCTGCGGGCAACCAATTTCGCGCCGCCGCTTGGCTGAGCGCCGGGGCAGGATTACGATGAGCTTCGTGTCGTCCGTCGCACCCGACAACGCCGAAGCCACCGAGGCCTGGAGCGGGCCGCTCTTCGACATCTTCCTCAAGTACCGGGACCTGACCACCGGCGGGCTCGGCGCGCACGGGGAGGTGGCGATGAGCTCGAACCCGCCGCGGGCGGGGGAGCGGGCGATCGACATCGGCTGTGGGTTCGGCGACACCAGCCAGCGCTTGGCCGAGCTGGTCGGGCCGGAGGGCTCGGTCCTCGGCGTCGACGTCTCGCCCCCGTTCATCGAGACCGCCCGCCAGGAGGCCGAGGAGGCCGGCACCGCCAACGTCTCCTACCAGCTTGCCGACGTCCAGACCCTGCAGCTGCCGCAGGAATTCGACTACGCCTTCTCGCGGATGGGGATCATGTTCTTCGCCAACCCGGTCGCCGCCCTGCGGAACGTCCGCGCGGCGCTGAAGCCGGGCGGTCGCTTCACCGCTGTCGTCTGGCGGCGCAAGCTCGACAACGAGTGGGTGCGGCGGGCCGAGGAGATCGTCGACGAGTACCTCGAGCACCCTGAGGAGACCGATGAACCGACCTGCGGGCCCGGCCCTTTCTCGATGGCCAACGCCGACACGGTCTCCGAACAGCTGAAAATCGCCGGCTTCGAGGAGATCGGCCTGCGCCGCTGCGACCTGCCGATGAAGGTGGGCGAGAACCTCGACCAGGCGGTCGAGTTCGGCATGGCCCTCGGCCCCGCCGGCGAGATCCTCCGCCTCCAAGGTGACCGCGCGGCACACCTACACGATCACGTCCGCGCCGCGCTCAG
>JBQCHW010000258.1:0-11601 GCA_051954315.1 Solirubrobacterales bacterium | reverse complement strand
CGCTCGCCGTTCGAGCTGCGGGTGATCCCGCGCCGCGAGGCCGCGCACTTCGAGGAGGACGAGGGTGGCGCGGCGATGATCCGCACGGCGATGCGCGCTCTCGCCAAGCTCTTCGACGGCCCCCCGGAGCTCAACCTCTGGGTCCGCACCGCCCCCCGCGGCGACGACCAGTTCCACTGGCACGTCGACATCGCCCCACGCCTGACGATCAAGGCCGGCTTCGAGCTCGGTACCGGCGTCGATATCAACGTCTATCCGCCCGAGCGGGCGGCGTCGGACCTACGCGAGTGCCTCTGATGCGCCCGACCGAACGGCCGATCCCGCGGTTCATCGCCGACACCACCCAGGAGGGGATCCCGCACGGGCGCTTCGCTGAGCGCCTCCGCGAGGAGTTCGCCAAGGCGGTCGACGCGGTCGGAGACCTGCCGGCGGGAGTGGAGCTGCCCGCCGAGGTCGACTGGTTCCCAGAGCGCGCCTGGGGCGGCCGGGTCTGGGTCCCATGCTCGGCGAAGACCGAGAGCGAAGAGGGGCGGCTCGAGCTCTTCGGTCACGTCTCCTACGTGCAGCCGCCTGAAGAAGAGGCGCACGACTTCGCCGCCAAGGCCGACTTCACCGACATCCTCGCCGAGGACAACCCGGACTGGCGCATCGACCTCAACGACGACGTGATCGGCCGCTGGCGCGGCGAGAACGGCCGCGCCGGCTCCGTCACCCTCGTCTGGGGCCGACCCCTGGTCCGCGGCGCCGTCGCCGCCACCGCCGTGCTCGAGTCCGAGACGGTCGACCAGGAGCTGATCTCCCAGGACCGCTTCACCCTGATCGCCCTCGACGCCCTCGAGGGCTACGGCGACCGGATCTTCATGGAAGTGAAGCTCTGGAGCCGCCGCGCGGACGAGCTCGCCTCCGAGACCCTCTACGCCTGACCGAGCACCTCGATCGGCAGGTCGAAGCCCGACCGCGCCAGCCGCGCATCGAAGGTGAGCAGCGGTTCGTCGAGCATCAGAGCCAGGGCGACGTAAAGCGCGTCGTAGAAACTGAAGTTGTCGCGCAGGCCCCAGGCCGCGTGCATCAGGTGGTCATGCTCCACCCGTTCGACCGGAAGCCCGTCGACTTCCCAGAGGGCCCTTCCCGCGGCCCCTGCAGTGAGCTCCCCCAAACGGACGGACCGCCGCAGCGCGTGGCCAACCTCCGCATCGATCAGATGGGGAGCCCACAGCGCGTATTCCTCGACATCGAGGCGCTCTTCGACTACCTCCTTGTACTCCCCGTCGCTAAGAAACTCGACAAGGACGGATGCATCGATGACGGGCATCAGTCACCGCGAGATTCACGGATGATGTCGACGATTTTCTGCGTGGTCAAAGTCGACCCCTCGCTGCGCCCCCTGCTCCTTGCCCCGATCTCTCTGATCGTCGATTTACGGCTTTTCCGATCGAGCTCCCGCTTGATGTAGTCGGACATGCTCATCCCGGCAAGCGCCGCGCGTTTCTTCAGGTCCTGGTGCAACTGGTCGGGCACATTCCTGATCTGAATCATCTTGGACATGTGCACCACATTAGACCGTGCGGAGGACATGTTCACTGCCTCTAGCGTTCTCATGCAAGCGATCCTGCCCGGCCCGAGCGCACGTATGGCGCGCGCAAGGTGCCAATTCGCGCACGCCTTCCGCAACTAAGCGACAATTCGCCCCCCGCCCCGATAGCTCAGATGGATAGAGCGTCTGCCTCCTAAGCGGAAGGTCGCTGGTTCGAATCCAGCTCGGGGCATTGTCAAAGGCCGCCCGCAGAGCCAAGGCTCTGGCAGGGCTGCGTGGCCAAGCGGTATCCCTACCCATCCGCTACTGGTCCTTCCCAAACCAAGCCCGGTGCCTAGAGCTGAGGCGATAGCTTGATCTGCCATGCAGCTTGAACCTGAGCAGGTCGAGTTACTTCGCGAGCTCGCCGAGGCCGCGCGCGACGCCCCTAGGGAGGACCGATCTTTCATGGTCTTGCCAGCCTTGGGCGGCACTACTTTGCACGGTCCGGTCAACCGCGAGATCTCCCAGGCGGAGGAACACGACCTCGATGATCTCGCAGCCGTGGGCTACCTTCGGATCCGTCGACGAGGTTCCCATGGCACCTACGACTTCACGGTAGCCCCGGAGGCGTTCACGCTCCTCGCAGAGATGTCCGCCACCGAGCCCCTAATAACGGTTGAGGATGAGATCGTGCGATATATCGATAGCAGGGACTTTCAAGACCGTCATCCCGATGCCTACAGAAAGTGGGCTGAGGCGGCAAAGCTCATGTGGGGGTCGGAGTCGGAGGCAGAGCTTACGACGATCGGCCACAAGGCACGGGAGGCGGTCCAGGCGTTCACCAGCGGCTTAGTAGCCCGATATGGGCTGAAGGATGTCACCGAGAACCCCGCTCATACGGCTGCGCGACTGAGAGCAGTGGTCGACCACCACCGCGACTCCCTGGGCGCCGCCCGCGGTGATGTCCTCGATGCGTTGGTCAACTACTGGGGAGAGGTCAACGACCTGCTCCAGCGCCAAGAGCATGGCGGCCAGAAGGAGGGTGAGCCCCTGTCTTGGGAGGATGGCCGCCGCGCGGTCTTTCAGACGGCCCTCGTCATGTATGAGATCGATCGAACTTTGAGGTAGTCCTCGAACAAGATGCCCGTGAGGCAATCTTGTCCAAGGCAGGACAAAGGAGCAGTTCCGACCACCAGAGTCCAGTTGGTGCCGCATCTGTCTTTCCGCTGGGCGCCTCCCGAGTGGAAATCGCCGGCTTCGACCGCCCTGCGCGTGACCAAATCCTCCCTCTTAGGGATAGACCGCTGGTTTGTACCCAGCTCGGAGCATCACATCGTTAGAGGATGTAGTGCACAGCGGCAGCCAGGAACAGCAACGGTGCCACAACCTTGCTAATGAGCCAAATGTTTTCTCCCCAAGTCTCGTTACGCGCCTTCTTGCGGAGACGAGTGAGACGAATCTCGATCACCTCATCGAAATAAGAGGTGCCGTCGCCGCTCGGGCCACCGTTCTCCCAATATCGGCGCAAAACTTCTTGCTCGAGTTCATCCAGCCCCTCGAACAGGTCCCCTTGTGGAGCGTGCGGACCTGGGGAGGTGGCGTCGGCAAGTACTTTGGTGAGCAACTGCATCGCGCTGGCTTCACCGTTTGGTGGCGCCCCCTCCCCGGGCGTATCCATCTCATCCTCCCCAGTCTTCGTAGAGCACTACGCACACATTCCAGAAGGGCGACTCCAGCCGCATGAACCACTGCTTCACGTCCTGCGACTTCGGCATCCGTTGGAGAAGTCCGGCCTTCTCCAACACGAGAAGTTGATTTCGGACTCGCGGCTGCGCGATTCCTAGCTCCAGCGCGAGGTCCGTTGCGTTGACAGCCCCGTCTTCGCTGCGAGCGACTGCAACGCCTACTTCCACCCGATCCTGATTGCCGAGCAGCAACTTGGACATCGCCCGTAAGCGCTCACGCGCGCTTGGAGTGATTTCTGATGAGGCTGGATCGGGGAGTCCTAAGTTATTAATTTCTAAAGTCTAAACATAAAATGGAAAAGATATAAAGGAAATCAAAGGAGGAGGCGGAAACCGAACAACGCCGAGATCTACGCTTCCTCAAAGTGGCGCTGCAGGCTCGCGCCCAGCTAGGTGCAACTTTTGACCTCGGGCGTTGCTTGTACCGAGAGTGCAGACCGTGACCCCGGCTTCTCGTTCGACCGTGCGCCAGGCGACCCTGCTGCTGCTGGGAGCCGCGCTGCTCGCTGCTCTTTTTGCCGCGCCCGCCGCGGCCGAGGGGAAGCGGGCCGTCCGCTTTGACGGGCGAGCGCTGCAGGTCCCGACCTCATGGCCCGTCTACAGGCTGGCCGAGCATCCACGAATGTGTGTGCGGCTCGACCGGCGTGCCGTCTACCTGGGGACGCCGTCGCCGCGGCAGAACTGCCCGGCGGAGGCGATCGGGCGGCAGCGGGCGATCCTGGTAGAACCACGCTCGGCGGCGGCACGCTCCTCGCTCTTGCCGCGGGCGCAGAGCAGCGCCGCGACCCGCGCTCGCTCCGGGACGATCTTCACCGGCCTCGGCTTCGATGCCTGCAGCACCCCCTCAGCGCGCACGATGAGCGCCTGGAAGACCTCCCCCTACCGCGCGATAGGCGTCTACATCGGCGGCGCCAACCGCGCCTGCTCGCAACCCAACCTGACGCCGGAATGGGTCGCCGCGCAGACGGCCGCGGGATGGCACCTGATCCCGACCTACGTCGGCCTGCAGGCGCCGACCAGCGCTTGCTCGAGCTGCGCCAAGCTCAGCTCGAGCCAGGCGACGGCGCAGGGCGTCGCCGCCGCGGTCGACGCGGTCGAAGAGGCGAACGCGGTGGCGATGGGCCCCGGCAGCCCGATCTACTTCGACATGGAGTCCTACAGCCGCACCTCCTCAGCGACCGCGGCGACGCTGGCCTTCCTCGAGGCCTGGACGAAGAAGCTGCACGCGCTCGGCTACCTCTCCGGCGTCTACAGCTCCAGCGCCTCCGGCATTGCCGACCTCGGCAACCAGGTCGGCTCGGGGTACGAACTTCCCGACCACCTCTGGATCGCCAACTGGAACGGCTCCACCAGTACCGCCGACCCGGTGGTCCCGAGCAACGCCTGGACCCAGCACCAGCGCATCCACCAATACCGCGGCGGCCACAACGAGACCTACGGCGGGGTGACGATCAACATCGACAACGACTCGGTCGATGGCGCCACGGTCGGCGAAGCTTCGCTGCCGCCGGTGGCCGAAGAGGACCCGGTCGGCGCCCTCGAGCTGGCCGCGGCGGCCGGGCCGGGCCAGGTGCGGATCCGCGGCTGGGCGCTCGACGCCAACGCGCCGACCCAGGCGCTGGCGATCCGCCTCGTGGTCGGCGGCCGCGCCGGAGAAGCGGAAGTGGCGACCTACGAACTCGGCTCGGTCGCCAACTTGCCGCGCCGCGACGTGCGGCTGCAGTACCCCGAGGCCGGCGGGCGCCACGGTTTCGATCTCAGCGTGCCGACGGTGAAGTCGGGGCGCCAGAGGGTCTGCGCCTACGCCCTCGACGTGGACCCTGGCGAAGACACCCTGCTCGGCTGCAAAGGCGTGACGATCCCCGTCGCCGTCCAGCTCTCGAACCTGAAGGCGGGACGCAACAAGGTGCAGCTGCGCCTCACCTGCGGCTGGCCGGAAGGGACCGAATGCCCGGGCCAGATCGTCCTTCGCGCCCGCTTCCGGGTCGCGGTCCCCCATCGCGGCCGCGGTGCCCGCACCCGCGCCGTCACCCGCGTGATCGGCCGCGCCCCCTTCCGCCTCAGCGGCGGCCAGGGCCAGAGCTTCCAGGTCCCCCTCACCCCCGCGGGACGCAAGCTGCTGCGGCTGCGGGCGCGCCTCAAGACCCACGTGCTGGTCGCGATCCCGGGCGGGCGCCGGACCGGCGTCGTCGAGCTGCGCCGCTAGCCGCTCTCGCCGAGCGCCTCGCGCAGGCTCGCCAGCTCGCCCCGCAACGACTTCAGCTCGCGTTCGATCCGGTCCAGACGGTCTTCCGGAGGGGTCTCGGCAGTGATGCTTGCCTCGGCCGCCGGAACTTCCTCGGCTTCGGTGTCGCCAGCCGGTCCCGGTGCCTCCTCACTCCCTGCTTCGCCGAGCACCTGCTCGAAGCGGTCCTCCTTCTGGCCCGGGCGCCGTGGGTGGCGGACGACGAACTCGCGCTCGACCAGCCGCTCCAGCGTCTCTTGGACCGCCGGCAGCCCCTCGAAGCGATGCAGGCGCTCGCTGCGCCCCTTCAACTCCCCTGGCGTCTGCGGGCCGCGCAGCATCAGCACCGCCAGGAGCGCCAGCTCGCCATCGTCAACCCCGAGCGCCTCCGGCAGCAGGTGGCGGTACTTGCGGGCGCGGCTACCCGCGCCGCTCGCGAGCCGGGTCCAGCCCCGCAGCGCCAGCCGCCGCAGCGCCTCGACTACCGTCGCTTCGTCGTACTCCACGACCGGATCGCGATTAGTCGACTGGTTGCAGGCCAGCCGCAGCGCATTCAGCGAGAGCGGGTAGGCGTCCGGAGTCGTCCGCTGCTTCTCGATCAGGCAGCCGACCACGCGGATCTCGACCGCGTCGGGCTCCATCAGCCCTTGTCGGGGCGATCCGGGTAAATCTCGTCGATCGTGACCAACGCCCGATAGGGAGCGCCCGCCGCGGCTTCGATCCGCTCGGCTCCGCCGGCGAGTCGGTCCACCACCGCGACCACGCCGGCGACCTCGAGGCCCTCCTCCTTCACCCGCTCGATCGCCTGCGCGGTGGAGCCGCCGGTGGTCACCGTGTCCTCGACGACGAGGCAGCGAACCCCCGGCTCGACCGGACCCTCGACCCAGCGCTGCAGCCCGTGCTCCTTGCGGGCGCCGCGGACGAAGAAGGCGACCAGGTCCTCGCCCGCCGGCCCCGCGATCGCCCCACAGGCCGGAGGGATCGCCGCCGTCGCCGGGCCGCCGACAGCCGCCGCCCCCACCTCATGCGCCATCGCCGCGATCAGCTCCCCGGCCGCCCGGAACCCGGCCGGCCGCATAAGAGTCCGCCGAGCATCGACGTAGTACTGCGCAGTCGCCCCGCTCGCCAGCGTCACTTCGCCGAGGATCAAAGAGTGCTCGCGCAGCTCGGCGAGCAGGGTCTCCTTGGCGGTGTCGAGGTCGGGCACGCCTTAGAAGACGAAGATGCTCTCGCCGTAATGCAGCTGTTCGTAGATCCGCGGCTGGTCGGCGATGAAGGTGCGAACGCAGCCGTGGCTGGCGGCGTAGTTCGGGACTTCCGCGTAGCCGTGGACGGCGTAGCCGTTGTGCCAGTAGAACGAGTAGTACATGCCGTGCGAGTTGAGGCCCGGTTCCTGGCGATAGAAGGTGTAGTGGCCGGTGATCGTCGGGGTCGAGGGCTTGCCGGTGGAGACGGGGTAGATCGCGAAGGGCTCGCCCTTTTTGATCAGCACCATCACCTGCTTGCTCAGCGGCACCTCGACGTGTTCGCCCGCCTTCGGGTACTTGACGTGGTAGGCGCCCTTGCCGCCGAAGACCTTCTTCACGAGGCCGGCGCCGGCCTTCTGGCTGCGGTTCATGTCGTTGACTTTGCGGTAGGCGAGAACCTCGCGGCCGAGGCGGCCGTTGAAGCACTTGCCGCCGCCGGAGACGTAGCCCATCTCCGCCATCGCCTTTTTGAAGCCCTTGACGACCTTGCCGCATTCGCCCGGGTGCAGCGAGGGGAAGCTCACCTTCCAGCTCTTGCGGACGGTGCTGTCGCCGCCGAGCTCCGCGTTCGCCTTGTGCTTGGCTGCAACCGCGTACTTGCCGTCCTCCTTGACGATCACGCTCGACTCGAAGGTCCCTTCTTCGCCGCTGCCCTTGCCGACGGCGACCTGACGGCTGACCAGCCGGTGGCCGTCGAGGTAGAAGGTGACTTCGACCTTCTGGCCGGGGACGTAGGGCGAGATCGTGCCGTTGACCGGGACCTCGTCGTAGATGTCGGCGCGGCCGTTCTTCAGGTGACCGACCTCGATCTTCACCGTCGCCTCCGGGGCCGGTGCCGGTTTCGGCGGCTTCGGCTTCGGCGCGGCAGCAGCGCTCGCGGGCAGGGCGAGGGCAGCGGCAACGGCAAGCAGGGACGAGAGGCGCTTCACGAGGTCGGGAACTTTACTGGCCGAGCAGGGCGACACAGTTGTTCAGCATGTGTAGGAGGATCCCGGGCACGATCGACCCGGTCTTCTCGTAGAGCAGGCAGAGGATGAAGCCGAAGACCATCAGCGGCGGTACCGCGCTCACCCCGGTCAGCGCGTGGAGGCCGCCGAAGACGACCCCGGCAATCAGCGCCGCCGGGATCCGGGCGAGGCTCCGACGCAGGCCGCCGAACAGCATCCCGCGGAAGCAAACCTCCTCGCTGATCGGCGCCGCGATCGCGATCAGCAGCACCTGCACCGGCCAGGCGCCGAAGCCCTCGGCGATGTCCTTCTGCTCGGGCTGGACGATCAGCAGCGAGTAGAAGGTCGCGAACAGCAGATAGGCGCCGATCGACGCCGCCATCCACTTCAGCGCCGAGGGGTGGAACCGCCGCACCCCCAGCCGCCGCAGGATCTCCATCCCCGAGGCCCCCCGCTGCGCGGCGATCGCCATCGGCACCAGCAGGAACCCGAGCGCGGTCGCCAGCTGGACGCCGACATTGCCGAGCGTGGTCAGGTCGCCGCCGTTCTTGTGCCCGGCGATCACCGCCGGGATCCCGATCGCGATCCCCGCCGCCAGGGCGACCAGCACCCCGACCAGTGCCGTCCCCGCCCCCCAGTTCGCGTAGGGGAAGCCGCCGGGGCGCCGCTCGGGCGGCTCGGCGACGGCCTCGGCGGTTAAGTTGGCCTCCATGTCGCCCGCAGTCTCACAGGTCTCGCGCTCGACCCGGACGCGGCTGCGGATCCTCCGTCGCCTCGCTTTCCTCGCGGTCTTCTTCGTCGTCGCGATGTTGGTGTTGAGTCAGTTCACCGAGCTGAAGCGGCTGGCGACCGGGATGCTCGCTTCGACCGCGCTCGTCGTCGCGGTCGTCGGCTTCGCCGCTCAGCGGACCCTCGCGAACATGATCGCCGGGATCCAGATCGCGGTCTCGCAGCCGATCCGGATCGGCGACCGCATCGAGTTCGACGAATGCAAGGGGCGGGTCACCGACATCACCCTCTCCTACACCTACCTCGACCCCGGCGACGGCAGCTCGATCGTGATCCCCAACCAGCTCCTGGTCGAAGGCACCGTCCACAACCACTCGACCGCCGACACGATCGAAGAGAAAGCCGCCTGAGCGCAGCGGCGCGCGAAGTACCCTCTGGTCGATGACGCAGCGCAACCGGCGACGTCAGCGCCGTCACGGGGGGATCGGCGCCAAGCTCCTGCTCGTCTTCGGCAGCGTCTTCGTCCTGCTCGCGATCGGCGCGATCGCGGTCACCTCCTGGGTCCTCGACGTCGCCGCCGAGGCGCCCTCTCTCTCCTCCTGCAAAGAGATCGGCAAGGGCGGCAACTCGGTCCTCTACGCCGCCGACGGATCGAAGCTGGGCCTGGTCCGCTCGCCGGTCTCCCGCCAGCTGGTCTCGATCGAGCGGGTGCCGAAGAGCTTGCAGCTGGCGACCGTGGCGATCGAGGACCAGCGCTTCTACGAGCACGGCGGCGTCGACTACGAGGGCATCCTGCGGGCGGCGGTCAAGGACCTGGAAGCCGGCGAACCGGCCGAGGGCGGCTCGACGATCACCCAGCAGCTGGTCCGCAATCTCTGCATCCGCAAGCCCGAGCGCAACATCGAGCGCAAGATCGTCGAGGCGAAGCTGGCGGTCGAGTACTCCGAACGCCACAGCCGCAAGGAAATCCTCGGCTCCTACCTCAACGTCGCCTCTTACGGGACGGTCGAAGGGAGCACCGCGGCTGGCGTCGGCGCCGCCTCGCGGGTCTTCTTCTCGAAGCCGGTCTGGAAGCTGAAGCTGCCGGAAGCGGCGCTGCTGGCGGGGCTGCCGCAGGCGCCCTCCGAGTACAACCCGCTGCTGAACCCGAAAGCGGCGAAGGCGCGCCGGGACCAGGTCCTGCGGCAGATGCGCAAGCTCGGCTACCTCAGTGGCGCCCGGGCGAAGCGGGCGATGGCGAGCGGGCTGCGCGTCGATCCCTCCTCCAGTTACTTCGACCACCGCGAGCCCTACTTCTTCGACTACGTCGAAGACAAACTGATCCAGAAGTACGGGGTCGACGCGGTGCGCCGGGGCGGCCTCGAGGTGCATACGACGATCGATCCCGAGCTGCAGCGGGTCGGGCTCGAAGCGATGCGCTCGGCGCTGCCTTACTCGACCGATCCGGCCGCGGCGCTGGTCTCAGTCGATCCCCGCAACGGCCACATCCGGGCGATGGTCAACTCCTCCTACTACGACCAGAGCCAGTTCAACCTCGCCGCCCAGGGCCACCGCCAGCCCGGCTCGACCTTCAAGACCTTCGTGCTGACGACGGCGGTGAAGCAGGGGGTCGATCCCTACTCGACCTACTACACCTCGAAACCGCTCGACCTCTACCTGCCGAAGTGGGGGCACTGGACGGTGCACACCGCCGACGAAGGCTATTTGGGGACCGTGAACCTGCAGCAGGCGACGGTCGCCTCTGACAACACCGTCTTCGCCCAGCTCGACCTCGACGTCGGCCCCGAAGCGGTGGCCTCGACCGCGCACGCGATGGGGATCACCTCGCCGCTCGACGGGATCCCGGCCGAGGGGATCGGCGGCCTCCGGATCGGCGTCTCGCCGCTGGAGATGGCGAGCGCTTACGGGACGCTGGCGGACGGCGGAGTGCGGCGCAAGCCGATCGCGATCACCAAGGTGGTCTTCCCCAACGGCAAGGTCGATCACCCGGAAGGGGCTGACCCGCAACGCAAGCTCTCGCGCCCGGTCGCCTACCAGGTGACGCGCCTGCTGCACGACAACATCGTCGAAGGGACCGGCACCGCCGCCTACACCGGCTGCGCCGGGCAGGCCGGCAAGACCGGGACCACCGACGGCTACACCGACGCCTGGTTCGCCGGCTATCAGCCGAACCTGGCGACGGCGGTCTGGGTCGGCTATCCCGAATCGAACGACGTCTCGATGTCGAGCGTGCACGGGATCATCGTCTTCGGCGGCACCTTCCCGGCCGAAATCTGGCACTCGCTCTACAGCGGCGCCGGGGTGCCCTGCGAGGAATTCCACGAACCGAGCCAGAAGATCAGCTGGGCCCCGTTCTACGGCCGCTACGCCCGCTCGAGCCCGCGCGACGACACCAGCCTCAACGGATCGGGCGGCGGTAAGGGAGACAGCGAACCGCCGCCGGGCTCCGCCGCGGTCGGTGGCTACGACCCGGATGCCTACGCGCCGGGCGCGGGCCAGGAACCGATGGCGGTGCCGCCCCCGCCGCCGCAGAGCGAAGTCGGCGGCGGCAAGTCCGCCAACAGATAGCCGGGGTAGTCGCGATCGCACCCGCGCTCGCCTATGGCCTGATGTGGGCCGGCTTCGCCGCCTACCTCGGGGTGCTGTGGACGGCGCCGCAGCTCGGACGACGGGTGGTCTGGGGCCTGATCCTGTTCCTCGTCACCGCCTTCGCGGTCGCGCCCGTCCTTCTCTCCCACGACGTCTACAGCTACGTCGACTACGCTCGGCTCGGCATCCGCCACGGGCTCGACCCCTACGTCCACCCGCCGCTGGCGGCGCCCGGCGATCCCGCCTATGCCGAGGTCACCTGGACCGAGGCGACGAGCGCCTACGGCCCCCTCTTCACCCTTGCCACCTATCCGCTCGCCTGGCTGCCCGTGGGCGTCGCGGTGGCTGTCCTGAAGGCGGTCGCCGCGCTCTCGATCCTCGGCGTCGCCGCCCTCACCGCCCGCATCGCCGCCTGGCGCGGCATCGACTCCCTCCGCGCCGCCGCCTTCGTCGCCCTCAACCCGCTCGTCCTCGTCCACGTAGTCGGCGGCGCCCACAACGACGGCCTGACCATGCTCCTCGCAACGCTTGGCGTCGCCGCCGTCCTCAGCGGTCGCGAGTTCTCCGGCGGCGTCGCCCTCGCAGCGTCCATAGCCACCAAGCT
>JBQCHW010000257.1:0-4709 GCA_051954315.1 Solirubrobacterales bacterium | reverse complement strand
CCGTTATGCAGGTGGTGGTCGGGCCCGACCTCGCGGTGATCGCCAACTCCGGCGACGACGTCGAGGCGCTCGGCGTCCACGTCTCCCCCGACCCGGACCTCGTCACCTACTGGCTGAGCGGCGAAATCGACGCCGAGCGTGGCTGGGGGATCAAAGACGACAGCTTCGTCACCTTCGAGCGCCTGAAGCAGCTGGGCGCGCCGAGCTGGTTCGGCCTCTCCGACCGCGACCTCGCCGCTTGCCTCTACCGCCGCCAGTTCCTCGACGACGGCGGCCGCCCGACCGACGCCCAGGCGCAGATCGCCCGCGGCCTCGGGGTCGAGGCGCGGGTGCTGCCGATGTGCGACACGCCGGTCCGCACGCAGGTGATGACGCCCGGCGGCGAGCGCGGTCTGCAGGAGTACCTGATCCTCGACGGCGGTCAGCCGCAGGTCCTCGGCGTCCAGCTGCAGGGGATCGAGGCGGCCGAGCCGACGCCGGAGGTGCTGGAGGCGCTGCGCGACGCCGAGGTCATCGTCATCGGCCCCTCGAATCCGGTGATAAGCATCGGCCCGATCCTCGCCGTGCCCGGGATCCGCGAGGCGATCGCCGCCTCCCCCGCCCCCGTCGTCGCCGTCAGCCCCTACGTCGCCGGCGCCGTCGTCAAGGGCCCTACCGACCGTTTCATGGAAGGGATCGGCCGCCCGACCACCGCCGCCGGCGTCGCCTCCCTCTACGCCGGGCTGATCGACGCGATGGTGGTCGACGAGGGCGACCCCGACCCGCCGCCGGCCGAGATCCCGACCCTGATGGCACCGACGCTGATGGACGGGGCCGCGGCACGCGTGCGGCTGGCGCGGATCGTGCTCGACTACGCCGCTACGCTCGCGTCACCTTGAACGCGATCGCGGTACTGCCGGTGAAGCGCTTCGGCGCGGCGAAGCAGCGGATGGCCGCGGGGCTCGGCGGCGGGCAGCGGCGCGACCTCGCCGAGGCGATGGTCGCCGACGTGCTCGAGGCGATCGGCCGCGCCCGTGCGATCGAGCGCACGATCGTCGTCACCGGCGACCCGATCGCCCAGGAACTCGCCGCCGCGGCGGGCGCCGAGGTCGTCCCCGACCCAGAGGACGCCGGCCACGTCGAGGCGGCGCAGGCGGGCATCGCCCGGGCCGAAGCCGACGGGGCCGAGCGGGTCGTGCTGCTGGCCGGCGACTGCCCGCTGCTCGACCCCCGCGAGCTCGACAGCCTGCTCACCGGCGTCCCCGGCAACTACGTCGGCGTCGTCCCCGACCGCCACGGCGCCGGCACCAACGCGCTCCTGCTTAGCCCCCCGAACGCGATCGTCCCCGCCTTCGGCGAGGGCAGCCGCGACCGCCACATCGAGGCGGCCCGCCAGGCCGGGGTCCCATTCGGGATCGAGGAGCTGCCGTCGATCGAACTCGACCTCGACACCCCAGCCGACGTGATCGCCCTAACCCGCGCGCTGGAGAAGAGCCGGGGCCGCGCGAAACGGACGGCGAAGGCGCTGGGGATATGAGCCGGGAGCTTCGGGTGCTGCCCGTCGAGGGCATCCCCGAGGTGCGCGAGGGGGACCTGATCGGCGAGCTGATAGCCGCGCGGGCGGAGCTGCGGGACGGGGACGTGGTGGTGATCTCGCAGAAGGTCGTCTCGAAGGCGGAGGGACAGGTGGTGCGGCTGGATTCGGTGACCCCTTCGGAGCGGGCGCGCGAGCTGGCAGAGAGGCTGGGTAAGGAGGCGGCGCTCGTGGAGCTGGTGCTCTCCGAGAGCCGCGAGGTGCTGCGGGAGGAGCGGGTGCTGATCGTGGAAACGAAGCACGGGCTCGTCTGCGCGAACGCCGGGATCGACTCATCGAACCTGGCTGAGGACGGGACTGTGTGTCTATTGCCCGAGGATCCCGATGGCTCGGCTAGGAGGATCAGAGCTGAACTAGGAGGAGTGGCAGTCGTAATTGCCGACAGCTTCGGGAGAGCGTGGAGAATCGGCCAGGGAGAGGCAGCGATTGGATGCGCCGGCCTGATGCCGTTAGACGACTGGCGCGGCCGGAACGACGCCAGCGGCCGCGAGTTGAGCGCGACGGTGATTGCGATCGCCGATGAGGTGGCAGCTGCCGCTGATCTCGTCCGGGGGAAGGACGAGGGGGTGCCGGTGGTGGTGGTGCGTGGCCTGGAGCGCTTTGTCGGCGCGGAGGACGGCCCCGGCGCCGCCGCCCTCCGCCGCCCTCCCGAAGAGGATCTCTTCCGCTAGTCGCGGTCCTTGCCGACGGTGTCCTTGACCTTGTCGGCTACGCCCTCGACGCCGTCCTTGACGGCCCCGGTCGCCTTGTCGACCTTGCCTTCGCGCTTGAGGTCGTCGTCGCCGGTCAGATCGCCCGCCGCCTCCTTCAGGCGTCCCTTGGCGTCGTCCTTGTTGCGAATCTCGTCGGTCATGCCATCCCTCCGTTGGCTTTATCTGGACACGATTCAGCTACCCGAAAGGCCTGGCGCCCGAACTGCATCAGATTTTATGCCTGCCAGGCCGGAAATTTGATGCAGTTCGCTAGGCGACCTGGAGGACGGCGGCGCCGCGGAAGCTGCCGGCGCGCAGGTCCTCTAGCGCCTCGTTGGCCCGGTCGAGGGGATAGGCGCTGACCTCGGTCTGGACCGGCACCTGCGGTGCCAGGGCGATGAACTGCTCGCCGTCTTCTCTCGTCAGGTTGGCGACGGAGCCGAGGGTGCGCTCCTCCCAGAGGTCGGCGTAGGGGAAGGACGGGATGTCGCTCATGTGGATGCCGGCGCTGATGATCCGGGCGCCCTTGGCGCTGGCCCGCAGTGCCGCCGTCATCAGCGCCCCGACCGGGGCGAAGACGATCGCGCCGTCGAGCTGTTCCGGTGGGCGCTCGTCCGAGCCGCCCGCCCACTCGGCACCGAGGGCGCGGGCAAACGCCTGCGTCTCCGTGTCGCCTTCGCGGGTGAAGGCGAAGACGCGACGGCCTTCGTGGACCGCGACCTGGCAGAGGATGTGGGCGGCGGCGCCGAAGCCGTAGAAGCCGATCCGCTCCGCCTCGCCGACCAGCCGCAGCGCCCGGTAGCCGATCAGCCCCGCGCAGAGCAGCGGCGCCGCCTGCAGGTCCGGGTAGCCGTCCGGGATCGGGAAGCAGAAGCGGGCGTCCGCTGCCGCGACCTCGGCGTAGCCGCCGTCGATGTCGTAGCCGGTGAACCTGGCGTTGTCGCAGAGGTTCTCGCGGCCGCCGCGGCAGTAGCGGCACTCGCCGTCGGTCCAGCCGAGCCAGGGGACGCCGACGCGATCGCCGGGCGCGAACCGCTCCACCCCCTCCCCCAGCTCGCGGACGACGCCGACGATCTGGTGCCCCGGCACCAGCGGCAGCTTCGGCTCGCTCAGCTCGCCGTCGAGGATGTGGAGGTCGGTGCGGCAGACACCGCAGGCGCGGACGTCGAGGAGGACCTGGCCGGGGCCGGCAGTCGGCTCGGGCAGATCGGCGGGCCGGAGCGGCTCCCCCTGCCTCTCCAGAACCATCGCCCGCATCGTGCGCTCAGGCGGCCGCGGGGGCGGACTCGTAGGTCTCGATGATCTCGTAGAGCGTCGTCCGCTGCGCCGGTTCGCGCCCGGCCGCCCGCGCCGCCTCGATCAGCTGGTCGGCCTCGAGCCGGACGCCGTGCTGGGAGCCGGCCATGCGGGAGATGTTCTCCTCCATCAGCGTCCCGCCGAGGTCATTTACGCCCCAGCGCAACGCCTCGGTCGCCCCCTCCAGCCCCATCTTCACCCAGCTCGCCTGCATGTTGGTGACGCTGCGGCCCAGGGCGAGGCGGAAGGCGGCGGTGTGCTTGAGGTTCTCCTGGATCGAGATCTCCTCGATCCCGTGGGTGCGGCCGAGCATCGTGTTGAAAGGGATGAAGGAGAGCGGAACGAACTCGGTGATCCCGCCGGTGCGCTCCTGCAGGGCGCGGATCACCCGCATGTGGCGGGCCAGCTCGCGCGGCTCCTCGATGTGGCCGAACATCACCGTCGAGGTGCTCCGCAGGCCAGCGCGATGGGAGGCTTCGATGATCTCGACCCAACGGTCGGCCGGAAGCTTGTTCGGCGAGATCCGCTGCCGCACGCCGTCGTCGAGCACCTCAGCCGCGGTCCCCGGCGTCGAACCGAGCCCGCACTCGAGCAGGTACTCGAACACCTCCAGCGGCTCCTTGCCGGAGCGCTCGCAGGCCCAGTTGATCTCCATGGGCGAGTAGGCGTGCAGGTGCAGCTGCGGCGCCACCTCCTTCGCCAGCCGCAGCCAGCGCCCGTACTCCTCCAGGGTTAGCTCGGGATGGATCCCGCCCTGCATGCAGAGCTCGGTGGCGCCGAAGGCGACGGCCTCTTCGACCCGCGCCGCGAAGTCCGCCTCGGAGACTTCGTAGGCATCGGGCGACCGCTTCCCCTGCCCGAACCCGCAGAAGGCGCAGCCGACGACGCAGACGTTGGTGAAGTTGATGTTGCGATTGACGACGAAGGTGACCCGATCCCCCGCCAGCTCCCGCCGCAGCTCATCAGCAGCAACCCGCATCTCCTCGATCACCTCGGGACGGGTCTCGGCGAAGAGGGCGGTCAGCTCGTCCTCCGAGAGCTCGGCTCCCTCACGCCCTTTCTCGATTGCTAGAGGTGCAAGGTCGGAGTCGATCTTCTCTTCGGAGCGCCGACCGGAGCCTTTCCGCGGAATGAAGCTCCAGTACTTC
>JBQCHW010000256.1:0-5186 GCA_051954315.1 Solirubrobacterales bacterium | reverse complement strand
GTCTTGCCGGCTCCGTTGGGACCGAGCACGACCAGCGAGTCGCCAGTGGCGAGCTCGAAGCCCACTCCGTCGAGCGCCGGCCGGTCGCCATAGTCGCGCCGCAGTCCCGCGACGACTATCGCCGGGCCTGCGTTTTCCTGCTCGGGAGGCATCTACAATCCGGGATTGTGAAGCGTCAGGCCGTGATTGCCGCTGTCGTCGCCCTCTGCGCGCTCGCTGCTGCGGCCGACGCCACTGCTACGCGGACGGTGCGGATCCCGTCCCAGGTCTCGATCGGGACGCACCACGACGGGCACTTCGGTGGCCGCGTCACCGCTTCGAATCCAGCCTGCAAGGACGCCCGCAAGGTCACCCTCTACCGGGTGATCGATGGCGGTCCCGACCAGGCGCTCGGCCACGACACCACCAGCGCCAACGGGCGCTGGAGCGTCGAAGTCTCCGGTTTCGCCGGCATCAGCCTCGCCCACTTCTACGCCAAGGTGAAGCGGCGCAGCGAAGGCACTGCCGGCACGATCTACGTCTGCAAGGGCGCCCGCTCGCGGACGATCGGGTTCTAACGGCGCCGCCCCTCAGCGCCGCTTCTTCATCGTCCGCCGCCCGACCTTGAGCAGCGGCGCCGCACCCTCGCGCAGGGCCTTGGCGCGGGTCTCGCCCTTGCCGTAGAGGATCTTCGCCGAAGCGCGCACCGCTTCGCCGAGGGTCTGGTCGTAGGGGTGCCACCAGAAGTCGCGGGTGAGGCCGGGCTCCCAGGCGTTCATCTTGATGTTGACGCACTCGTAGAAGCCGAATTTCGAGTGCGAGCGGCCGAGGCCGGAGTCCTTGACCCCGCCCCAGGCGCACTGGCAGGCGCCGTGGGAGAAGGAGTGGTCGTTGACCCAGACCATCCCCGACTCGATCCGCCGGGCGATCCGGGCGCCGCGCTGGCGGTCCTTGGTCCAGACCGAGGCGCCGAGGCCGAATTCGGAGTCGTTGGCGAGGTCGATCGCCTCCTGCTCGGAGTCGACGACGACGATCGGCAGCACCGGGCCGAAGATCTCCTCGCGCATGATCCGCATCTCGTGGGTGACGCCGGTCAGCACGGTGGGGGCGATGTAGCGGCCGGCCTCCAGACCGGGCGGATCGATCGGCCCGCCGCAGCGCTTGGTCGCGCCGGCGGCGACGGCGTCCTCGATCAGCTCGCAGACGATCCCGTACTGCTCGGTGGAGGTCATCGGGCCGATCTCGGTGTCCCACTCGATTGGGTTGCCGAGCCGCAGCTTCTCCGCCTCGCGGACGACGCCCTCGACGAACCGGTCGGCGACGTCGCGCATTACGTAGACGCGCTCGATCCCCGAGCAGGTTTGGCCGGCGTTGGCGAAGCCGCCCCAGACGGCGCCGGAGACGGCGTTGTCGAGGTCGGCGTCGGAGCAGACGATCATCGGGTCCTTGCCGCCGAGCTCGAGCACCGAGCCCTTGAGGTCGGCGGCGCAGACCTCGCCGACCTTGCGGCCGACGTCGACCGAGCCGGTGAAGAAGACCTTGCCGACCGAGCTCCGGCAGAGCGCGTCGCCGATCCGGCCGCCGCCGTGGACGACCCGGACCAGCCCCTCCGGCAGCCCGCCCTTCTCGAAGACCCTGGCGATCCGCTCGCCCAACAGCGGCGTCAGGCTCGCTGGCTTCAGCACGACGCCGTTGCCGGCCATCAGCGCGATCGCGACCTCGCCGAAGGGGATCGACCAGGGGTAGTTCCAGGGCGCGATCACACCGACGACGCCGATCGGCTCGTAGCTGAAGCGGCCTTTCTTGGAGAGCGTGAAGGCCTGCGTCATCGGGATCTTCTCGTCGGCGAGGATCTTCGGACCCTGCTTCGCGCACCAGTGCAGCGCGTCGACCGTCGGCAGCAGCTCCATCGTGTAGCTCTCGGCCCGCGGCTTGCCCTGCTCGCGGGTCAGCAGCTCGGCGATCTCGTCGATGTCGTCGAGCAGCGCCTCGGCCGACCGCCGCATGTACTCGGCCCGAGTCTTCGCCGGCAGCTCCGCCCAGGCGGGCTGGACGCGCGCGACTTCGTCGACGATCCCCTGCACTTCCTCCGGCACGATCGTCGGCACCGTGCCGACCAGCTCGCCGGTCGCCGGGTTGAACGACTCGAGGGTCGAGGTGGACGGGGCCGTCTGAACTGCCGTTGCGCTCTCCATATTTGCGGATTCTACGCGGGCTCAGAGGGGGAGAGAGTTAGCTCCCAGGTCCCTTGGAGGGACGTGGTTGCCACTCCGCGAGAGGTACTCGACGAAGTTGCGCCGGGCGTGCGTGTTCGTTATTGCCGCAGCGAGCCGCCGCCTCCATTTACCTATGCAGTCACGGTAGAGGTCCAGGTGGCCGAGGAGAGCTGGACGGTGGTGCGACTATGGGACAACTCCGACGATGTGAATGAGCATCACATGCATGAATACACCCAGCAGGAGGGAAAGCAGAGTCCGGTGATCCTCCCATTTGAATCGATCAACGAAGCGATGACCGTCGCCAATGGCGAAGCCCGGAAGAGAAGGAAGGAGATCGTGGAACAATGGCGGCAGTCGTGAAAGAAAAAACTTCATTGCCTCTCACCACCCAGAAGATGATTGCCTGGGGTCAAGACCCTGAGCGGTTTGACCGCTATCCGAACCACACTCATTTCATCGAATTCGAGAACCCCGAACACGATCAAATGGCAACGAAAACGTTGCTCCGCGGAGATCCGATCGTGTTGGTCTACCCCGATGGAAGTGAGTTGCTGATCGATCCCGACCCCAGCGGAGGGGCTCGCATCGAGACGCGGGATTCCTCGGGACGCCCGGTCGCGGCTTAGCCTTTACGGCCACCTTGGCCGATCAACTCTTCGATACGGGCGACACCTCAGGCTCCGAGCCTCCGAACCGAGCCGCGGGAGTTCCCGCGGACGCGCCGCTGGCGGTGCGGATGCGGCCGCGGTCGCTGGAGGAGGTGATTGGGCAGGAGCACGTACTCGGCGAGGGGTCGGCGCTGCGGACGGCGATCGAGAGCGGCAAGCCGCACAGCGCCATCCTCTACGGGCCGCCGGGGGCGGGGAAGACGACGCTGGCGCGGATTGCGGCAAGCGGAGCGCAGGGGGCCTTCGAGGAGCAGTCGGCGGTGAATGCCGGCAAAGCCGAGATCCGGGCGGTGATCGAGCGGGCGCGGGAGCGGCGCAAGGCGAACGGGCGGCCGACGATCCTCTTCCTCGACGAGATCCATCGCTTCAACAAGGCCCAGCAGGACGCGCTGCTGCCGGCGGTCGAGGACGGGACGCTGACCCTGATCGGGGCGACCACCGAGAACCCCTACTTCGAGGTCAACTCCGCCCTGCTCTCGCGCGCCCAGGTCTACGAGCTGCGGCCGCTGCAGCCCGAGCAGGTGGAAGAGCTGCTGCGGCGGGCGCTGAGCGATCGCGAGCGTGGGATCGCCGATCCGCCAGAGGTCACTCCCGAGGCGCTGGCGATGCTGGCGCAGCGCAGCGGCGGCGACGCCCGGGTCGCCCTCGGCGCGCTCGAGCGAGCCGCCGAACGCGTAGCCGATTCTGGGCACAGCGGGGTGGGCTCGAAATCGGCTGCGGTCGATGTGGCGGCGGTCGAAGACGCGATGCAGCGCAAGGCGATCGACTACGACCGCCAGGGCGACCGCCACTACGACTTCATCTCCGCCTGGATCAAGGCGACCCGCGGCTCCGATGTCGACGCTTCCCTCTACTACCTGGCGGTGATGCTGGAGGGGGGCGAGGACCCGCGCTTCATCGCCCGCCGGATGGTCATCCTCGCCTCCGAGGACGTCGGCAACGCCGACCCGCAGGCGCTGCTCGTCGCCGACGCGGCGGCACGGGCGGTCGACCGGGTCGGGCTGCCGGAGTGCGCGCTCAACCTCGCCCAGGCCGCCGTCTATCTCGCCCTGGCCCCGAAGTCCAACGCTTCCCACAAGGGTCTCTCCGCCGCGCGGGCCGAGGTCCGCGCCCACGGCGCGAAGACGCCGCCCGACTACCTGCGCGATGCCCACTACCCCGGTGCCGCCGCGCTCGGTCGCGGCGAGGGCTATCGCTACCCGCACGACGAGCCGGGCGGGGTCAGCGACCAGCCGCTGCTGCCCGAGGAGCTGCAGGGCCGCCGCTTCTACGAGCCGACCGATCGCGGCTTCGAGGAGGAGCTGCGACGGCGGGTGACAGAACTTACGAAGAAATTAGACAACCCGTAAAGCAACGGCGCAACTTCCAGCACGCCTTCGGTGTTTATAGGGCCGGACTCCCAAGCTAAGCCAGGGAGAGCCGACACCCCGGCCAGGAGGCCAGGACTGGGGGCCTCCGGCCGGGCCTGTTGCACCAACAGGGGGAATGAGGGCGTCGAGCGGACTGGGCTCGACGCCCTTCTTATGTCTCGGGCCGAATCCGCCCATCGCCTAACCTGGGCTCATGGCTGAGAACCAGACCGAGAAGCTCCGCCTCGGCGGCATGGCCCTTCGCAACGGTCTGCTGATCCACGGCCCGACCCACTGGGCGGCGGCGGTCCGCAAGCCCGACGGCGGCATCGAAGTCGCCTCGGAGCGCAAGCCGGAGCTGGCGCCAGGGCTGGTGGCGAAACTGCCGGGCCTGCGCGGGCCCGTGAAACTGGCCGAGGCGATGCTGGTGGTGCCGCTGGCGCGCCGCCGCCTTCCCTCGGCGCGGGTGCCGTTCGAGGACGGCCGGGTCCTTGCCGCGGCCGCGGCGACGATCCTCGCCACCTCGATCCTCCGCAGGCGCACCCCGGCGACGGCGCTGCGCGAGGGGATGGTGCAGGCAATCGGCGCGGTCCCGGCGCTGGTCGCCCTCGCCGACCGGGACCTCGCCGCCTACCACGGCGCCGAGCACAAGACGATCGCCGCCTACGAGCGTGGGGTGGTCGAGGAGGTCGCCTCGGTGCCGAAAGAGCACGACCGCTGCGGCTCCAACCTGATCGTCCCGATGATGCTGCTCTCCGCCGGCGGCACCGTGCTGCTGGAGCGGCTGGTCGAGAAGCCGAGCAACGCCGCCCGTGCCGGCGTCGCCCTTGGCGGCGCCTCGATCGCGGTCGAGATGTTCGCCTGGAGCGACCGCCACCACGGCGACGGCCTGGCCGAGGCCTTCCACACCCCCGGCCGCGAAATCCAGCGGCACTGGGCGACGAAGGAGCCGACCCCCGAGCAGCTCGAGG
>JBQCHW010000255.1:0-5241 GCA_051954315.1 Solirubrobacterales bacterium | reverse complement strand
TCTGCAAGCGCGCCGTCGTCCACGCCGGCGAGGCGCTCGAGTGCCTCGGCGGCAACGGCTACTTCGAGGAGTCGGGGATGCCCCGCCTCTTCCGCGAGAGCCCCCTCAACTCGATCTGGGAGGGCTCGGGCAATGTCAAATGCCTCGAAGTCCTGCGGGCGATGGTCAAGAGCCCGGCGGCCCTGGAGGCCTTCTTCGCCGAGGTCCACGAGGGCGCCGTCGCCGAGCCCCGCCTCGCCGCCTTCGCCACCGCGCTGCGCGACGAGCTACCGGGCGACCTAGAGACGATCGAGTCCCGCGCCCGCCGCCTGGTCGAGCGCATGGCCCTGGCCCTCCAAGGTTCGCTCCTCATCCGCTACGGCGACGAAGCCACCGCCGACGCCTTCTGCGCCTCCCGCCTCTCCGGCGACTGGGGCCAAGCCTTCGGCACCCTCCCGGCGAGCACCAACTTCACCCGCATCATCGAGCGCCACCGGGCGATCAACTAGCGGTCGAGTCGCGCAGCGCTCGGCCTACCTGCTCGATCGTCACCACTCCGCTGAGGCGGCCTTCGGCGTCTACTGCCATCAGGGCGCCGAGGCGGCGGAGGTTCTGGTTGGCGAGGAGGGCGTCGAGGGGGGTGTCGTCGCGGACGAAGAGGCCGATGTCGTGGTCGACTAGATCGGAGACGTGGGAGCCGGCCCGCTCGAACTCGGGGACCTCGTCGGCGCGGTCGCGCATGAGGAGGCCGAGGAAGCGGCGGCCGGCGTCGACGACCGGGAACCAGGGCCAGCGGTAGCGGAGGAAGTACTCGTTGAGCGCCTGCTCGATCGAGAGGTCGCCGGGGATCGCCACCGGCTCGCGGTCCATCACGTCGGCGACGCGGACGTCGCCGATACGGCTGCTGATCGCCGTTTGCATCGCGGCGCCGCGGGCGGAGCCGTTGATAATCATCCCGACGAAGGCGAGCCAGATGCCGGAGACGAAGTAGCCGGTGGCGAGAAGGACGAGGCCGCCGCCGATGAAGAGGTAGCCGAACAGCCGCCCGAGGTTGGCGGCGAAGCGGGTCGCCCTGCTGCGGTCCCCCGTACGCCACCAGGCGATCGCTTTGGCGACCCGGCCGCCGTCCATCGGATAGGCCGGCAGCAGGTTGAAGACGAGAACGAGGGCATTGATCGTCACCAGCCAGGCGATCAGCGCCATCAGCGGCGAGACGCCGGAGCGGGTTTCCTGAATCGCCGCCTCGCGGAAGTCGGTCCAGCCGGACCCGAGCGTGCCCACCAGCGCCAGGACGACGACTATCGCGAAGGTCACGGCCGGCCCGGCCAGCGCCACCTTCAGCTCGGTCCCGGGGGTGTCGGCTTCGCGGTCCATCCGCGCCATCCCGCCGAAGATCCAGAGCTGGATCCCGGTGATGCCGATCCCGTTGCGCCGCGCCGCCACCGCATGCCCGAACTCGTGCAGGAGGATCGAGCCGAAGAACCCGATCGCGCTCAAGACGCCGAAGAGGAACGGCGTCGTCCCGCCCTCGTCCAGCAGGCCTTCGAAGAAGTTGGCCATGTAGAGGATGACCAGGAAGAGGACGATGAACCAGGACCAGTCGACGCTGACCCTGATGCCGCGGAAGTGGAAGAGGGTGATCGACCCTCCACCGAGTCCAAACATGCGCCCATGGTAAGCGGCTACCGTTCTCCGCCGTGCCTGACGAAGCGAATTGGCTGCGCGAGCGGCTCGAGGAACTGGAGCGGATCGAGCGGCCCTCGGCCTCCGAGGGGGAGCGCCGGGCGGCCGAGTGGCTGGTCGCGCAGCTCGCCGAGCTTGGAGGCGAGGCGCGGATTGAGGCCGAGGACGCGCACGGCACCTACTGGTGGCCGCTGGGCCTCGGAGCCGCGCTCGGCGCGATCGGCGCCCTCCTGGCGCTGCGGGGCCGGCGCTTCCTCGCCGCCCTCTTCGGCGCCGCCGGCACGGCCGGCATGGTCGACGACTTCCCGCCCCGGCAGCGCCGCCTGCGTCGCCTCCTCCCCCGCCGCACCACCTACAACGTCGTCTGCGAGCTCGGCGACCCGAGCGCCGAGCAGACGATCGTCTTCATCGCCCACCACGACGCGCCTCATACCGGCATCGTCTTCCACCCAGGACCGGCGAAAGTAGCCGGCCGCCTCGGCCTGATCGAGAAGACCGACACCAGCCCGCCGCTGATGTGGCCGGTCGTCGGCGGTCCCCTGCTCTCCGCGATCGGCGCCCTCACCGGCAAGCAGCTCCTGGCCAAGCTCGGCCTCGTCCTCAGCACCGGCTCGGTGGCGGCGATGACCAACATCGGCGCCAGCGAAACCGTCCCGGGTGCCAACGACAACGGCAGCGCCGTGGTCGCCCTGCTCGCCCTGGCCCGCCGCTTCGCCGCCCAGCCGCCCGAGAACCTCCGCGTCGTCCTGCTCTCAGCCGGCTCGGAGGAGTCCTTCAGCGAGGGGATGAAGGCCTGGGGCGAGCGCCACTTCCCGGAGCTGGCGAAGGAGAGCACCTTCTTCCTCTGCCTCGAGAGCCTCGGCTCGCCGCATCTGCTCGTCCTCCGCGGCGAGGGCTTCCTGAAGATGTACGAGTTCTCGCCGCGCGCTCTCGCCTTCATGGACGGCCTCGCCGCGGAGATGGGCGTCGAGCTCGTCCCCAACCTCCGCGTCCGCGCCGGCACCGATGGGCTCGAGTCGCTGGCGGCCGGCTACGAGACCGCTGTCCTCTGCACCTGCGACGACCTCAAACAGGCCTCGAACTACCACTGGCCCACCGACGTCGCCGCCAACATCGAGTACGGCACCCTGGAGCGGGCGATCGACCTTTCCGAGCAGGCGGTCCGGCGCCTCGGCAAGAGCTGGATGTGACGAATTACAAAGTGACGAATCCCGACTACGCACTCGGGTTTCTGCGCTATAGCATCCGCGCCCGTGCCATCCCATGACGTACTCGTAATAGGGGCCGGGCTCGCCGGCCAGCGGGCTGCCCTCGCCGCCGCCGAGGAAGGCGTCTCGGTCGGGATCATCAGCAAGGTCCACCCGGTCCGCTCCCACTCCAACGCCGCCCAGGGCGGCATCAACGCGGCGCTCAACCCGGGCGACTCCTGGGAGTCCCACGCGTTCGACACGATCAAGGGCTCCGACTACCTGGGCGACCAGGACGCGGTCGAAGTGATGACCCGCGAGGCGCCGGAGGAAATCCTCCACCTCGAGCACCTCGGCGTCACCTTCCACCGCAACGAGGAAGGGAAGCTCGGCACCCGCGCCTTCGGCGGCGCCTCCGCCGCCCGCACCTACTACGTCGCTGACATCACCGGCCAGGCGATCATGCACGTGCTCTACGAGCAGCTGATGAAGTACTCCGAGCAGATCGCCCGCTACGAGGAGTGGTTCTGCAGCTCCCTGGCGCTCGACGAGAACGGCGAGTGCTGCGGCGTCGTCACCCGCAACGTCGCCGACGGCTCGATGGAGCTGTTCACCGCCAAGTCGGTGATCCTCTGCACCGGCGGCAACGGCCAGGTCTGGCGCCCGACCACCAACGCCCTGATCTGCACCGGCGACGGCATCGCGATGGCCTACCGGGCCGGCGCCAAGCTGATGGACATGGAGATGATCCAGTACCACCCGACGACGCTGGCGGGCAAGGGCTTCCTGATCACCGAGGGCGCCCGCGGCGAGGGTGCTCATCTCCTCAACGCCAACGGCGAACGGTTCATGGAGAAGTACGCGCCGAACAAGATGGAGCTGGCCTCGCGCGACGTCGTCTCCCGCGCCGAGCAGACCGAGATCAACGAGGGCCGCGGATTCCCCGACGGCACCGTCGCGCTCGACATCACCGTCGTCCCGAAAAAGCGCGTCCACGAGGCGCTGCGCGAGATCGTCCTCGTCGGCCGCGACTTCGCCGGCGTCGACATCACCCGCGAACCGATCCGCATCAAGCCTGGCAACCACTACACGATGGGCGGGGTCAAGACCGACATC
Organism: Solirubrobacterales bacterium; assembly: GCA_051954315.1. Classification (GTDB taxonomy): domain Bacteria; phylum Actinomycetota; class Thermoleophilia; order Solirubrobacterales; family 70-9; genus VAYN01. The sequence goes on along the minus strand of JBQCHW010000255.1, from coordinate 1,276 downwards.
GACGGCCGCACCGACATCCCCGGCCTCTACTCGGCCGGCGAGACCGCTTGCGTCTCCGTCCACGGCGGCAACCGCCTCGGCGCCAACTCGCTGCTCGACACGCTGATCTTCGGCAAGCGCAGCGGCCGCGACGCCGCCGCCCGCGCCAAGCGCAACGACTACGCGCGGGTCTCGAAGAAGGTGCTGGAGGACGAGGAGGCGATGATCGCCGACGTCATGTCCCGCGAGAAGGGCTCCGGCCGCCGGATCTCCGAGATCAAGCTTGAGCTGGGCCAGACGATGGACGGCAAAGTCGCCGTCTTCCGCGACGAGGCCGGGATCCAGGAGGCGCTGGAAATCGTCAAGCGCCTGAAGGAGGAGGCGAAGACGGCTTACATCGACGACCACGGCAGCGTCTTCAACCAGGACTTGATTGCCGCGATCGAGCTTGGGTACATGCTCGACAACGCCGAGTGCACTTGCGTCGCGGCGCTGGAGCGCAAGGAGAGCCGGGGCGCCCAGTACCGCACCGACTACCCGGAGCGCAACGACGAGGAGTGGCTCAAACACATCGACCTCGAGCGGACCGACGACGGCCCCGAGCTCTCTTACTCCGAGGTCACGATCACCCAGTGGGAACCGCAAGAGAGGACGTACTAATGGCCGAGTACACGATCAAAGTCCGGCGGTTCCAGCCCGAGAGCGGCGAGGGGCCCTACTGGGAGCAGTTCAACGTCGACCTCGATCCGTCGCTATCGGTCCTCGACGGGCTGCTGCAGGCGAAGGACAAAGAGGACGGCTCGCTGGCCGTCCGCTGCTCCTGCCGCGCCGCGATCTGCGGCTCCTGCGGGATGAAGGTCAACGGCCAGTCGACCCTCGGCTGCAAGACCCAGATCGGCGAGGCGCAGGAGCAGGCCGACAAGATGAAGGGCGCGACCGGCGTTTCCGCCGCCGAGGCCGACAGCCCAATCCGCGGCGAAGGCTCGGACCTCGGCAGCGCCGACAACCCGATCGTGATCGAGCCGATGGGGAACATGCCGGTGATCAAGGACCTGATCACGGACATGGAGTCGACCCACTGGACCAAGATCCGCCGCGTCACCCCGTGGCTCCTCCCGCACGGCGAGCCGCCCGAGCGCGAGTACATCGTCGACCCGGAATCGATGATCGACATCACCCAGTCGATGGCCTGCATCCAGTGCGGCGCCTGCGTCTCCTCCTGCCTCTCGATGGAAGCCGACCCCGGCTTCATCGGCCCGGCGGCGCTGGCCAAGGCCTACCGCTTCGTCGGCGACCC
>JBQCHW010000254.1:0-4709 GCA_051954315.1 Solirubrobacterales bacterium | reverse complement strand
AATGGAGATTGTCGCTTGACCCGCAGCGGGTACAGCGACCTTGATCTCTCTTCCAAACTTCGAGCTTCACCGGCGTAGGGATCAGCCGCGGGTGGTCGAGATCTCGGGGCAGCGCGCCTAACGCGACGTCGGTGCCCTCGTCCCGGAGCTTGAGCTTGAATCGAAAAACAGAGCGATCATTGCTCTGTTCCCTCCAAGCATCAACCAGCTCAAACATCCCGTTATAGACCCAAATCCCGCTTCGAATCTTTTCGTAGACACGCACTCGCTCAGCTGGTGATTCGCGGCGTTGAAACCTCGCAGCAGCCTCCATAAAGAGCCGGTTTGGCGTGGGTCGTCCGGCCGCAGTAACGGACGGCTGGTCTACGGTTTTTGGGTCCGGATCGCCCAAGCGGCGAGGCGCGTCATGGCCCTCGTAGATCAGCGTTCGGCCTCCATCTTCAACACGATCGGCGTACGGCGCCCTGGCCGCACACTCATGAGCACCACGCTTATCGCGTCACGAATCCGGAAGTTCATGCCGCGTTGGAGATTCACTCCCTCGACTGCGCACATGTCCAGGTAAGAGAGGACCTCTCCCGGGACGATCCTGTCCGCTTCGGACATGGCCAAATAGTACGAGGACTGCCGTTCGCTTTCCACGCATCAACCACCGCTAGACCGCCACCTTTGCGCCGACTGAGTGACAGAACTCTCACGAACTCCTTAGGCAGCGTTCATCGCACTCTCAGGCGCGGTTGGTTTCCTGGGACACCAACGCCAACGATCCAAGGGAGAGCACGATGACCACGATGAACGTCCTCAATCTGATCTTCGCCGTCGCCGTCGTCGGTGGGCTGGCGGCCATCTGCCGGGCGGCTTACGTCCGGGCCGAACACAGGCGCGCGGAGCCGATACGGCTCGACACTCCGGAACCTGTCGAGCTCGACCGGGCGGCGTAACCCGCCCTAGAAGCGGCCGCGGGCGACGCTTGCGCCCGTGGCCGCTCGCCGTGGGAGCTATCCTCGCGCAGGGCTTCTATGGCGGAACGGAAACCAGTCGGGCGGGCCTGGGTAGTCGCCGCGGTGGCCGTCGCGCTCGCGATCGGGGCCGGCGCCGGCGCAGCGCTCGCGCTTACGCACCGAGGCGGCACGGCTAAGAACGACCCGGCGGCGGCCATCAGCCAAGCCAACGTGACCTGGAAGGCCGGCCAGCACCGGGCCCCGGACTTCGCCCTGCGAGACCAGAACGGTGCGCCCATCTCACTCGCGGCGAACCGCGGCCGTCCGGTGATCGTCACGTTCATCGATCCTGTGTGCACCTCGCTCTGCCCGCTCGAGACCAAGGTTCTGACCCAAGCGGAACAGCAGCTGCCCGCGGCGGAACGGCCGCAGATCATCTCGGTCAGCGTCAACCCGTGGGCAAACGCTCGCCGCTACCTACTTGCGGATTACGGCAAGTGGCGGCTCAGCTCCAACTGGCGCTGGGCGGTCGGCAGCCACGCCCAGCTCGCCCGCGTCTGGCGAGCCTACTCGGTCGCAGTCCAGGTCAGGGTCTTCCGGGCAGTCGGCGTCACGGAGCACCGGATCGACCACACGGAGGGCGCCTACCTAGTCGACCGAAACGGCTATCAGCGAGCGTTGTTCCTGTGGCCGTTCGCGGCGGCCGACGTGACCCGCGCGGTCCGCAACCTCGGCTCGTAGCTCCGGCGGCGCCGCTCCGGCTCCTCCTCGTCGAGCCAGCGGTAGATCGCCCAGAAGACGACGATCGCGTAGGTGATCGAACCCGGCCCCAGCATCATCCCGCCCGCGAACTGCTGGTCCGTCAGCGCGGAGATCCCGCCGGGACGGTGGGCCAGCGCCGCATAGGCGGGGTAGAGCGGAGCCGTCGCCAGCTCAAGCACCACCGCGAGCACCCAGCTCGCGGAGCCGCCGGCGGCCGCGTAGACGGCTCTCCCGAAGTAGCCGAGCCGCGGGTGGAACGGCGGCGAGTCGATCACCTGCGCCCAGAACAGGCACCCGAAGAGGACGAACGAGAAGTGCTCCGCGTAGTGGACAGCGGTGGTCTGGAGCGTCAGGTCGTAGAACCGCGGGATGTGCCAGAACGCGATAGCAGCGTTGAACAGGACGAACGCCGGAATCGGCCGCGAGATCCAGCCCGCCGCCGCCCGCACCGGCGCAAACGTCCGCCCCTGGACGACCGAGCCGGCGACCGCGCGCCGGAAGCCGAGCGGCAGCGGGCGCCAGAACGCCATCCAGGGCGCCGCCAGGACGACGAGCGGCGCGGTCACCAGCATCAGCAGGATGTGCTGGGTCATGTGCACCCAGAGCAGCTTGTCCGCCCAGCCGTCGATCGGCGAGTCGAGCGCGAGCAGCGTCGAGCCCAGGGCGCCGTAGAGCGCGAGCGACCGCCAGATCGGCGTACGTGGGCGCCGCCCGGTCCGAACCTCGCGCAGCGCCGCCTGCCGGTTGCCGACCCAGTACCAGGCCCCGAGTAAGACGACGAGACCGAGCGCCGCCGGGTCGTTCAAGGCTCAGCCGTCGTCTTCGGCGTGGCGCAGCTCAGAGAGGTCTTCCTCCCCGGCGCGCCAGAACCGGATCGCCCAGATCGCGAGGACGACCATGAGCAACCCGAGCGGGATCACGAGGGTCAACACAGCTCCGGCGGTGACGTCGCTCATCTCGCCCTCCTTTCAGTCACGCCGCGAAGTACAGCAGGATGAAGGCGACGAGCTCGATCAGGCCGAGCGTGCCCCAGTAGAGGGCGACCGCCTCCGTCGAGGGGCGCAGCAGCTCCAGAGCGCGACCGCGCCGGTTCAGCGTCTCGGCGAACAGCGTCCAGAGCCAGTAGAGGACGCCGAGGATGTTTGCCGCGATCAGCCCCGTCCAGCCGACGAAGACTGCGGAGAAGCTGCCGTCGCCGGGCCCGAAGCCGAGGTTCACGTACTGCACCGACTGCACCACGATCGCGGCGACGGCCAGTCCGATCGCGGCCAGCATGCCGATCCGCCAAAGTCCCGCGTCCGGTTTCCGCCCCGCCCATGCCGCCAGCCACGTGCCTGCAACGCTGCCGAGCACGCAGACCAGGATCACGGTGCCGTACGCGCGCGAGGGCTGGAGGTCGTGGTGATTCCAGCGGCCGTCCGTGTTCAGCGCCCGCAGGTAAAAGAACGCGAACAGGAAGGAGACGAAGAAAAACGCTTGCGCTGCAGCGCCGAGCCGCGTCGCGACTACGAGGTTGCGGTCGCCGACGGCAACGCTCTCGTACGCGTACTCGGGGCGGGTCTCGGTGCCGCTCGCCATCGCCTACTTCCCCGCCACCGCGAGCCCGCCGGCTCCGAGGTCGGCCACCGGTTGCGCGTTGGGTACGCCGTACTCGTACGGGCCCGCGGTGATCACCGGAATCCGCTCGAAGTTGTGCACCGGCACCGGCGTCGGCACCTGCCACTCGAGCGAGCGGCTCATCCACGGGTTCTCGGCAGCCGGCTGCCGGACGAAGACGAGCGACCAGATCAGGTTGGCGACGAAGATCAGCATCGAGAAGCCGAGCACGTAGGCCGAGGCGGAGACGAAGTCGTTGAGCGGCTGCAGCCAGGGCGCGTAGGTCGAGACCCGTCGCGGCATGTCGAGGAACCCGGCGGCGAAGAGCGGGAAGAAGGTCAGGTTGAAGAACACGAACGCCAACCAGAAATGGATCTTCCCGAGCGTCTCGTTGAGCGTGACGCCCGTCATCTTCGGCAGCCAGTAGTAGGTCGCCGCGAAGAACGCGAAGACGAGCCCGCCCATGATCGTGTAGTGGAAGTGCGCCATCACGAAGTAGCTGCCGTGGGTCGTCACGTCGCTCGGCACGTCCGAGAGGAAGATCCCGGAGAGGCCGCCGATCAGGAAGTTGAAGAAGAACGCGAGCGCGAACAGCATCGGCACCGTGAAGCGGATCCGGCCCCGCCAGAGCGTCCCCATGGCGTTCAGGAAGATGAAGCCGGTCGGAATCGAGATCAGCTCGGTCGTGAGCATGTAGAAGGGGCGCAGGCTCGCGTTGATGCCGCTCACGAACAGGTGGTGCTGCCAGACGAAGAAGCTCAGGAAAGCGACGCCGAGCATCCCCGCGACCGCGAGCCGGTAACCCCAGAGCGGCTTGCGCGCGAAGACGGGGAGGATCTCGAGCACGATCCCGAAGCCGGGTAGCGCGAGGATGTAGACCTCCGGGTGCCCGAAGAACCAGAAGAGGTTCTCGTACAGGTAGGCGCTGCCGCCGCCGCTGGAGATGAAGTAGGAAGTGTTGGCGGCGCGGTCCATCAGGCCCATCAGCATCGTCGCCACGAGCACGGGCGCCGCCAGGACCATCAGGAACGAGGTCGCGAGCACGCCCCAGACGAAGATCGGCAGCCGGCCCCACGTCAGCCCCGGCGCCCGCATGGTCAGGATCGTCACCATCAGGTTGAGCCCGACCAGCGTCAGCGAGATCGCGATCAGGATGAAGGCGAAGATGTACGCATCCATCCCGGCCCGCGCCTGGACGGAGAGCGGCGCGTAGCCGGTCCATCCCGTCGGGAAGCCGTTCCTGGCGATCGCCGAGAGCAAAACGAGCCCGGCGAGGGGTACGAGCCAGAAGGTGAGCGCCTCGATTCGCGGGAAGGCGAGACGCCTGGCACCGATCATCAAGGGGACGAGGTAGTTGCCGAACGGCCCCAGGATGAAGGCCGACGTCATCATGATCATCATCGTTCCGTG
>JBQCHW010000253.1:0-3122 GCA_051954315.1 Solirubrobacterales bacterium | reverse complement strand
GACTGGCTCCAAGGTTGTGCTGCATCAAGGTGACGGTATTGGGTTACCCGCCGCAGGGCGACTTCTCGCTCGCAAACCGCGTCATAGACCCAAGTTTCAGGGATCTGGCAAGCCCAATAGTCGATTTGCCTGCTCCCGGGTAGGTTCATGGCGATGGCTAACCGCCTCGCCCAGGAGACCAGCCCGTACCTGCTCCAGCACCAGCACAACCCGGTCGACTGGTATCCGTGGGGTCCGGAGGCGCTGGAGCGGGCGCGCGAGGAGGACCGGCCGATCCTGCTCTCGGTCGGCTACAGCGCCTGCCACTGGTGCCACGTGATGGAGCGCGAGTCCTTCGAGGACGAGGCCACCGCCGCCTACATGAACGAACACTTCGTCTGCATCAAGGTCGATCGCGAGGAGCGGCCCGACGTCGACGCGATTTACATGGAGGCGGTGCAGGCGATCAGCGGCCACGGCGGCTGGCCGATGACCGTCTTCCTCGACCCCGACGGCGTCCCCTTCTACGGCGGCACCTACTTCCCGCCCGACGAGAGCCGCGGGATGCCGAGCTTCCGGATGGTGATGGAAGCAGTCGTCCACGCCTTCGAGACCCAGCGCGAGGAGATCCGCGAGCGGGCGCCGGGGACGCGGGCGCGGCTGAGCGCGATCGGCGAAGTCGAGCCGCGGCCGGACCTGCCGGGAGCGGCCGACCTCGAGGGAGCGGTGCAGCGGCTGCTCGGCGCGGCCGACCGCCGCAACGGCGGCTTCGGCGGCGCCCCGAAGTTCCCGCCTGCCTCCTCGCTGGAGCTGCTGCTGGCCCGCGGCGAGACCGAGCACGTCGAGCTGACCCTCGACAAGATGCTCGCCGGCGGCATCTACGACCAGATCGGCGGCGGCTTCGCCCGCTACGCGGTCGACGCGATCTGGCTAGTCCCCCACTTCGAGAAGATGCTCTACGACAACGCCCTGCTCGCCCGCATCTACCTGCACGGCTGGCAGGAGCTCGGCCACGACCGCTACCGCCGCACCTGCGAAGGGACCCTCGACTGGATGCTGCGGGAGATGCGCGGCCCCGAGGGCGGCTTCTACTCAGCCCTCGACGCCGACAGCGAGGGCGAGGAGGGCAAGTTCTACGTCTGGACCCCCGAGCAGATCCAGGAGGTCCTCGCCGCCGACCCGAACTGCATCAAATTTCCGGGCCAGGAAGCCGGAAATTTGATGCAGTTCTGGGGGGTTACGGAGGAGGGTAACTTCGAGGGGGCGAACATCCTTCACCGGGCCAGCGGAGCGGAGGCGCCGGAGCCGGAGGGATACGCCGAGGCGCGGCAGGCGCTGTACGAAGCGCGGTCGCAGCGGGTCTGGCCGGGGCTCGACGACAAGCGCCTGACCTCTTGGAACGCCCTGGCGATCGAGGCGCTGGCAGACGCCGGCGCGGTGCTGGGACGGAACGATTACCTCGATGCCGCCCGCGCCTGCGCGAGCTTCCTGCTCGAGCAGCTGCGCGACGAGAGCGGGAACCTCCTGCGCACCTACAAAGACGGGCGCGCCCACCTCAACGCCTATCTCGAGGACCACGCCTTCCTGCTCGAGGCGCTGCTTACCCTCTACGAAGCTACCTTCGAGGAGCGCTGGTTCAGCGAGGCACGGGCGCTCGCGGACACCATGATCGAGCGCTTCGGCGACCCCGAGCGGGGCGGCTTCTACTCGACCTCGGCCGATCACGAGGAGCTGATCGCCCGCCGCAAGGAGGTCGGCGACCACCCGATTCCCTCCGGCAACAGCTCCGCCTCGCTGGGCCTGCTGCGCCTGGCGGCGCTGACCGGCGAGCAGCGTTACGAAGAGGCCGGCACCGGCGCTTTTGCCCTCTTCGGCAAGCCCGCGGTCGAACACCCCGACGCCTTCGCCCACCTGCTGCGCGCCCTCGACTTCCGCCTTGCCCCCACCCGCGAGGTCGCCCTGGTCGGCGACGAGCTCGACGCACTAGCCGCCGTGGTGCGGGAGAGACCCCAACCCCACCTCGTCCTCGCGGGCGGGCCCGAGGGTTCGAGCGAGCCGCCGCTACTGAAAGACCGCACCGCCGTCGACGGACAGCCCGCCGCCTACGTCTGCGAGAACTTCGCCTGCCAACTGCCCGTAACCACTCCGGAGGAGTTGCGGGACCTCCTCCCCACCTCGCCTACTCGTCGCGAGGGGTGATGCGAAAGACCGAGACCACCTCTGCCTGGTGCGCCTCGGGATGGGCCACGTAGGCACTGGGACCGCCCCCGAACCAGCCGGAAGCTTCGTTGTCGCCGACGAAGATCCCCGGGTGGCGGTTGCCGTCGGCATCCTGGACCCAGACCTTGTCCCCCTCCTTGAACCCGTGCTCGATCGCGTCCTCGCTCATCGTCCCGCCCCTTTCAGAGAATCGGTAGGAAGTTTTCGACCTCGTACGGGGTGACCTGCACCCGGTAGTCGTCCCACTCCTGGCGCTTGATCTCGACGAAGCGGCGGAAGGTGTGCTCGCCGAGCGTCCGCAGGACCAGCTCCGACTCGGCCGCGACCTCGATCGCCTCGCCGAGGGTCGCCGGCAGTTGCTCGATCCCCTGATGCGCCAGCTCCTCCTGGGAGAGGTGGTAGAGGTTCTGCTCCATCGGCTCGGGCAGCTCGTAGCCCTTCTCGACCCCTTCCAGCCCCGCCTGCAGCATCCCGGCGAAGCAGAGGTATGGGTTGGCGGCGGGGTCGGGGCAGCGCAGCTCGGCCCGGGTCGCCGACTCCTTGCCGGGGTGGTAGAGCGGCACCCGGATCAGCGCCGAGCGGTTGCGGCGCGACCAGGCCAGATAGACCGGCGCCTCGTAGCCCGGCACCAGCCGCTTGTAGGAGTTGACCCACTGGGCGAAGAGCGGCGAGATCTCGCGGGCGTGCTTGAGCTGGCCGGCGATGAACGACTTCGCGGTCGACGAGAGGTAATAGGGATCGTCGGCGTCGTAGAAGGCGTTCTTGCCGTCGCGGCTGAGGGACTGGTGGACGTGCATCCCGGAGCCGTTCTCGCCGAACAGCGGCTTCGGCATGAAGGTCGCGTGGTAGCCGTACTTCATCGCGTACTCCTTGACGACGATGCGGTAGGTCATGCAGTCGTCGGCCATCTCGAGCGCGTTCTT
>JBQCHW010000252.1:0-12080 GCA_051954315.1 Solirubrobacterales bacterium | reverse complement strand
CAGCGCCTGCTCGTAGTAGCGGGAGGGACGGGCGGCCTCGCCCGCCGGGCCGCGCTCGACCCGGGAGAGGACGAGGCCGCTGCGCGCCGGCCAGCCCAGCCGCTCCCATTCTCCTTCCTCCTCCAGCCCGAGGACGAAGACGTGGTCGAAGCCGAGGCCCTTGACCGCATCGACGGCCACGCCACGGACCGCTCCCGGCGCCGGCGGCTCCTCCGCCTCCTCGGCTTCGACGCCGGCCTCGGCGACGGCGCTGAGGTAGCGGACGAAGCCGCGGGTCGAGCCGTTCGGTTCGCGCCGCGTCCAGGCGGTCGCCAGCTCGGCCAGGCGCGAGAGCCCGAGCAGCCGCTCGGCCACCTCGGGCTGGGCGGCAAAGAGGCGCTGGCGCCGCAGCCCCACCTGCTCGATCAGCCGCCGCACGAAGACGTCGGCGCGCCGTTCCTCCATGATCGCCGCGGCGCCCGCGTAGAGCTTGAGGAAGGTCCCGATCCGCTCCCGCGCCTCCGGCTGGAACTGGGGGCTGTCGAGGGCGGCCTCGCAGGCGGCGACCATGTCCTGCTTGCGCCGCCGGGCGATCGTCGTCAGCCGCGCCAGGTCGCCCGAGCGCAGTTCGACCGGCGGCCGGGTCAGCGCCCGTGCCGCGGCGGAGGAGTCGTCGGGATCGGCGAGCACCCGCAGCCAGGCGATCGCGTCGCGCACCTCCGGGCGCTGGAACAGCGCGCTCGGCCCGAAGAGGTGGAAGGGGATGCCGCGCTCCTCCATCGCCGCCGCGACGGCGCCGCCGTCCTGAGCGGGATCGGCGACGAGGACGCAGATCTCCTCCGGCGCCGCGCCCTCGGCGACGAGGTGCTCGACCGCCCGCGCCGTCGCCTGCGCCTGCGCCCGCTCGTTGGCGCAGCTCCAGAAGCTCAGCCGGGGATCGCGGAAGCGCTCGCTCAGCTCGATCCGCTCGGCGTCCGGGAAGCGGTCGCTGTCGGTCTCGGCGGTGAAGAGCTGGTTCGGGTTGTCGGCGGCCAGCGACTCGACCACCGCCAGCTGCGCCGGCGTCGCCTCCTCGAGCTCGTCGACCATCAGGTAGCGCCAGCGCTCGGCGATCGCGCGGCGCACGTCGGGCCGCTCAACCAGCAGGCAGTCCAACGCGAGGAAGACGTCGCCGCGGTCGAGGCTGCCGGTCTCGGCGAGGATGCGGTCGTGGGTCCGGTACAGCTCGGCGAACTCGAGCTCGCGGTCCTTCGCCTCGCGCCCGGCCTGGTCCTGGGCGGGCGCCGCCTCGGCCCGCTCCGAGAGCGTCGTCGGCCCCACCCGTTCGGCCTTCAAGCTGTCGATCCGCGCCAGCAGCCGCGCCAGCAGTCCGGCCGGGTTGCCGCGGATCTCGTGCCGGCGCAGCGGCAGCCGCTCGAGTCGGTCGAGCAGCATCGCCAGCCGCTCGGCCCGGCCGAGGACGTCGAAGAAGGGGTCGAGGCCGGCCTCCTCGGAGTACTCGCGCAGCAGTCGCTCGCCGATCGCGTCCCAGCTGCCGATCCAGAGCTCCTCGAAGGAACCGGGGAGGAGCGCCTCGCAGCGCCCCCGCAGCCGCGCCGCCGTGGTCCGGCTGGAGGCGATCGTCAGCACCTGCTCGGGACGGGTGCCGGCTGCGGCGAGGTGCGCCAGCCGGCGGGCCAGCAGCTCGGTCTTGCCGGTGCCGGGCGCGCCGATCACCAGCAGCGGCCCGCGATCGTGCTCGATCGCCCGCTGGCGGTCGGAAAGCGCGCTATCGAGGGTCGGCTGCTCCTCAGGCATAGCTCAACGCTAGCCGCTGCGTAGCATGGGGTCGATGGACGTCCTCTCCGTCGACTGGCCGGCGATCTGCCGCCGCATCGCCGCTGCCCAGCGCCCGATCTTCGAGCGGGCGAAGACGAGCGAGGAGCGGACCGTCTACGAGGGGGTCGGCGAGGGCGGCGACCGCACCCTGGTGATCGACCGCGAATGCGAGGACGCCGTCTTCGCCGAGCTGGAGAAGCTGGCCGACGAAGGCGCCTCCTTCGTCGCCGTCTCCGAGGAGCGGGGGGAAGTGACCTTCGGCTCCGGCGGCGACCACCGCATCGTCATCGACCCGATCGACGGCTCGATGAACGCACGCCGGACGATCCCCTCCTTCGCGATCTCGATCGCCGTCGCTTCCGGCCCCTCGATGGCCGACGTCGAGTTCGGCTTCGTCCACGATTTCGGCGCCGGCGAGGAGTTCATGGCCCGCCGTGGCGAGGGGGCGACCCTCGACGGCACGGCGGTCCGCGTCTCGCCGACGGCCGAGCGGCTCGAGGTCGTCGGCGTCGAGTCCGCCGAGCCGGAATGGTCGCTGCCGGCGCTGGAGGCGCTGGCCGGCAAGGTCTTCCGCCTGCGGGTGGTCGGCGCGATCGCGATCTCGGCCGCCTACGTCGGAGCCGGTCGCTTCGACGCGATGCTGAGCCTGCGCTCCTGCCGCTCGGTCGACGCCGCCGCCGCGCAGCTGATCGTCCGCGAGGCCGGCGGAGCTGTCGCCTTCGGCGGCGGCGAGCTCTCCGAGGCGCTGCTCGACCTCGAGTCGCGCTACCCGATGGCGGCGGCGAACGACGAGGACGGCCTCGCGACGATGCGCTCGGCGCAACTCGCCAAAGCCGCGTAACCCTTCTTTCCAGGCGGTTTACAAACCTGTGTTCGCAAGAACACACGTTCGCTACACTCGGGCGCTCTCCCGCCCCCAAACACAAACTGAAGAGGTGTATTTCCCCGATGGCAGAAGCAAAAAGCAACGGCAGCAAATCGAAAACGCAGGCCAAGCGCGCCACCACCGAAGCGAAAAAGTCCGCGGCCAAAACCGCGTCGGCTTCGAAACGGGCCGCGACCAAGGCCGCTGCCGCTGAGAAGAACCAGGTCCAGACCGTCGTCGAGACCGCTGTCGACGTGCCGGTCGGCGCCGTCCTCGCGGTCAGCGACCGGATCAACGAGCTGGTCGAGCCGTGGACGGACCGCAGCAAGGCCGCGCGGCAGATCAAAAACCACCGCAGCAACCTGCGCAAATCGCTGAAGCGGACCGAGCGTCGCGGCACCACCGCCCGCCGCCGGGCCCTCACCGAGGCCCGCCGGACCCGCACCCAGGTCGAGCGCGAGGCCCGCAACCGCCGCAACGAGGTCGAGCAGCGCGTCCGCCGCGCGATCGAGGTCCCGACCTCGCGCGCCCAGGAGGTAGTCGACACCGCCCAGGGCGTCGTCGGCAGCGTCACCAGCCAGATCCCGGTACTGCGCTAGAGCACTAGCGGCCGGTAACGGCAACGGGGCGGGAGTAGGCAGGCTCGTAGGGCCAGCCCTCCCGCCCCTGTACGTAAGCGCGGAACTTGAAGCGGACGCCGCGGCTGTCGTCGTCGCTGAAGCGGTAGGCGTAGCGGAAGCGGCCGCGGGCGTCGGTCTGGACGGTGCGGAAGGCGCTCCACTTGGCGCCGGGATAGCGGAACTGCAGCTCTACCGGCAGGCCTTCCTCGAGCGGCGCGACGCCGGTCCGGGCGATCCGGCCGCTGAAGACGATCGGCCGGCCGCCTACCTTCGCCTTGGCGGCGGAGGCACGGAGGCGAACTGAGGCCGACACGTCAAGGTGGACGCTCCCAGCGCTGGCGCGGGTGAGGGTTTTCGTCCCGGCGAAGTTCGCGCTGACCTCCCGGCTCGGCCCGGGCGCCAGTTTCAGGGAGAACGTTCCGTCGGAGCGGGTGCGGACCCGAGTCGTTCGCTGCGGCGGCTGCGCGCCCGGGGCGAAGGTCTCGATCACCGTCACCTCCTGGCCGGCGAGCGGGGCGCCGGAGACGTTCCCCAGGCGCCCGCCGAACGGCACGCCGTGACCGAAGGAGGTCTTCCGCGGTCGCGCGCCGAAGCCGGCTTCGAGGCGGGCCAGGGTCTTCAGCGGGTTGACGAGGACCATCTTGCCGCCGCGGGCACGCTCGCCGGCGGTGGTGGCGTTGCCGGCCTGGTCGTAGCCGGTGGCGAGGAACTCGTACTTACCGGCCGGATAGCTGTCGCTGTCCCAGTGGGCGATCAGGCGATCGCCGGCCACTCGCGTCGGCAGCTCCTCGAAGCGCGCCGAGGACCCCGCACGCCGCAGCCGGATCGAGCCGCGATCGGCCGGACCGGAGAGCGGGTCGGTGACGGTCGCTTCGATCCGCTCCGGTTCGGCCGGATCCTGAGCCGCGGCGAACAGCACCCGCGGGGGATCTTCGTCGATCCGGATCGTCGCCCGTGAAGGCGGCTGGGCCCCCGCCGCACCGTCGGCGGCATTGCCCGCGGCGTCGCGGGCGAAGTAAGTGACCTCGTGGATTCCGCTGCCGACGACCCAGCTCGAGACGCTGTCTCCATCGGCGAGCGCCGGCGGAGCGCCGTCGATCGCGATCGCCGCGAACGGTCCCGTCGGCCCTGCCGCGACCATTCCGGAGAGTTCGTCGGCGGCGAGGACGGTGAGCCGCACCGGCCCGCTGCTCCAGTCCGTTGGCGCCCCCTGCAGCGCGAGACGAGGCAGCGTCGCGTCGGACCTGAAGACGACGCTGCTGACCGGAGAGGAGACGCCCGCGCCGGAGACGGCGACCACCCGGGCGAAGGTCTCGCCCTCGGGCAGCGTCCCCAGGGCGATCGTGTCGTCGCCTATTCCCTGCGGCAGGTCGGTCTCGGCCTCGCTGCACCAGCCGGGATGGAGACAGGGCGAGCTGCCGCCGCCGGCATCGAGCGAGAAGGCATAGCCGCGGATCCCCGAGATCGGCAGGGCGCCGGCCGGGTGGCCGATCTTCAGCACCGCGACCTCGTGGCCGGCGAGCCAGCCTGCGGGAGCTTGTGGAGTGGCAACGGGCGGGACCGTGTCGTCGAACCGCAGCGGCGCCCGGGCTGCCGGCCCAACTCGCCCTTCGTTGTCTTCCAACGAGATTTCGACGGTGTAGATGCCGGGCACCCGCGGCACTTCCACGGAGTCGAGCGCCACCCGCTGCACGGTCTCGCGGACCGGCCCCGTGACGAGCTTGCCGGTGGAGTCGAAGACGCGGTAGATGACAGCACGAGGTTCGACCGGCGGCCCCGGAACCTGGGTCCAGTCAAGGCCGAACGTGTTGCTCGCATGCCAGTTCGCCGCTCCGCCCTCGACCTCGAGGTCTTCGATCCGCAGCGGTTCGGAGGCGTGGCTAGCCGCCGGGAACGTGCAGGCGAGGAGAAGGGCAAGTGCGAGGAGGCGCCTCATGGCCCGAACTCCCCAGCGGGATCGCCGCCTTCGCTCGTTTCCACGGGTGCGGGTTCAGGGGCAGGCGCCGGTTCGGGCGCCGGCGGCGGCGCGTATTCGACCGGGCTGGCCGCGACCGGTTCGCTCACTTCGGGCGCCGGTTCGGCGGGCGAAGGAGCAGGCTCCGCTTGCTGATGAGTGGAAGTCGGGTGCTTCTCGGGCTTGTGCTCAGGTGCGGGTTCGGGAGCAGGCGCGGGCGCCGGCTCGTACACGACCGGAGTCCGCGCTGGCTGCTCGACCCGGCGCTCGAGCGTGGCCGGCCTCGCCTCGCTCGCCCCGAGGTCGAGCGGTCCCGGCACCAGGCCCGATGCCACGCAGGCCGCCGCGCCCCCCGCGGTGCCGATGCAGACGGCGGCCACCTTCGCCACCGCCGCGACCCCCATGCCGCCGGCTCCTCCGCCGATGCCGAGCTGCGAGCTCGCGCTGCCGCCGCGCCCGCCGAACCGGGCGGCGACTTCGGCCAGGGCATCGTGGGCGCGTTCGAACAGTGAGCGGTGGAGGGGGAGGACCGGCGCCAGCGCGGCCGCGGCCGCCGGGGCGGCCCGGTAGGTGCGCAGCGTCGCCCGGCACGAGGCGCAGGCGCGCAGGTGCTCGCGCAGCTCCGCCACCTCCTCATGCCCTGCCTCGCCGTCGCAGAAGGCGGAGATCAGCGGCCGCATCTCGGCGCAGCGACGACCGTCCTCGCTGCGGGAGACGAAACTGCGGAAGCGCTCGCGCCCCTCCGCCAGGCAGCGGTTGATCTTGGTCCGGCTCCAAGAGGTGATCTCGCCGATCTCCGCGTAGGAGTAGCCCTCGGCGAGCAGGGTGAGGGCACGCAGCTCCTGTGGCTTCAGCGTTCGGAGCGCCTCGCGGCTGCGGGCGATCGTCTCCCGCCGCTCGACCGCCTCGGCCGGCCCGGCGCCCTCGGCCGGAAGCAGCGAGACCCAGTCGGCTTCCTCGCCCCGCGGCAGCGGCGAGGCGAGGATCCGCTCGCGGTCGCCGCGGATCGCCAGCGCCTCGTGCTTGACCACGGTCTGCGTCCACCTGACCAGCTCCAGCGGCCCGCGGTCCGGCGCTTTGCGCAGCAGGATCTCCAGCGCCCGCTGCAGCGCTTCGTCAGCGTCGTCCTCGCAGAGCGAATAGCGGCGCGCGGTTCGGCGCAAAGCTGCCTCATTCCGTGCGTAAGTCTCTACAGCGGCACGCTTGCGCGCGGCCGCGCCGTTTTCCATCGCTTCAATTCCCCCTGCCGGTTGGCTTCTCTGCAGCGGACACTGCCAGCGTCAGGAACGGCCGCGGTATTTCTCTCCCCCCTCCTGGACGGACGTCCCAGCCGGGAAGAGCGGAAATTGCTGGCCGAACCGGAGAAACGTCCAATACCTGAGAGGCTCGGTAGGATCGCGCCATGAGCACTTGCGTAGTCACCGGCGGCGCCGGCTTCCTCGGATCACACCTCTGCGAACGGTTGCTGAAGGACGGCCACCGGGTCATCTGCATCGACAACCTCGAGACGGGGTCGTTGGAAAACATCGCCCACATCCGTGACGAGGCGTTCGAATTCCGCAACATCGACATCACGGAGAAGGTCGACATTCCCGAGCCGGTGGACTTCGTCTACCACCTCGCCTCGCCGGCCAGCCCGATCGACTACCTGCGGCTGCCGCTGCACACGCTGAAGGTCGGCTCGCACGGCACCCACCACATGCTCGGCGTTGCCAAGTGGAAGCGGGCTCGTTTCCTGATCGCCTCGACCAGCGAGGTCTACGGCGACCCGGAGGTCCACCCGCAGAAGGAGGACTACTGGGGCCACGTCAACCCGATCGGCCCGCGCGGCGTCTACGACGAGGCGAAGCGCTACGCCGAGGCGCTGACGATGGCTTACCACCGCCAGCAGGGCGTCGACACCGCGATGGTCCGGATCTTCAACACCTACGGCCCGCGGATGCGCGCCCACGACGGCCGCGCGATCCCGACCTTTCTGCGCCAGGCGCTGCAGGACCGGCCGATCACCGTCTTCGGCGACGGCAGCCAGACCCGCAGCTTCTGTTACGTCGACGACCTGATCGACGGCATCGTCCGCCTCGCCGAGTCCGACGTCCACTCGCCGGTCAACATCGGCAACCCGGACGAGTTCACGCTGTTGGAACTGGCGAAGAAGGTCGTCGAGCTGACCGACTCGCGCTCGGAGATCAGCTACGAGGCACTGCCGACCGACGACCCCAAACAGCGACGTCCCGACATCGGCCGCGCCCGCGACCTGCTCGGCTGGGAACCGACGATCGACCTCACCGAGGGCCTGCGGCGGACGATCGACCAGTCCGGCGTCGAGCGCCTGGTCGGCGCTGGCGACTGAGCCCCCGGCTCGCTTCTCTCAATATTCTCTGGTGACGATGACTGACGGCTCCGGGGCCCAGGAGGCCCATCAGACGATCGCGCCGCTCGTCGGCCCCGACGACGAGCGCGTCTTCACCGACTCCGGGATCGAGATCCAGCCGCTCTACGACGAGGGCGACGTCGGCCCCGGACTCGAGGAGCGCCTCGGCGAGCCCGGCCAGCCGCCGTTCACCCGCGGCATCCACGAGGGGATGTACCGGGACCGGCTCTGGACGATGCGCCAGTATGCCGGCTTCGCCTCCCCCGAGGACACCAACGAGCGCTACCGCTACCTGATCGAGCACGGCTCGACCGGCCTCTCGATGGCCTTCGACCTGCCGACCCAGCTCGGCCGCGACTCCGACGACCCGCTCTGCCACGGCGAGGTCGGCCGCACCGGCGTCCCGATCGACACGATCGAGGACATGCGGATCTGCTTCGACCAGATCCCGCTCGACGGCGTCTCCACCTCGATGACGATCAATGCCCCGGCGGCGATCCTGCTGCTGCTCTACGAGCTGGTCGGCGAGGAACAGGGAGTGCCCTCCGAGAAGCTGCGCGGCACGGTCCAGAACGACGTGTTGAAGGAGTACATGGCCCGCGGCAACTACATCTACCCGCCGGAGCCGACCATGCGGCTGACCACCGACATCTTCGAGTACTGCCGCGAGAACGTGCCGAAATGGAACACGATCTCGATCTCCGGGTACCACATCCGCGAGAAGGGCTGCTCGGCTGTGCAGGAGGTGGCGTTCACGCTCTCCAACGCGATCGCCTACGTCGAAGCCGCGCTTGAGCGGGGACTGAAGATCGACGAGTTCGCGCCCCGGCTCGCCTTCTTCTTCAACGGCCACAACAACGTCTTCCAGGAGATCGCCAAGTTCCGGGCGGTGCGGCGGATGTGGGCGAAGATCGTCAAAGAGCGCTTCGGGGCCGAAAACGAGAGCTCGATGAAAATCCGCTTCCACACCCAGACCGGCGGGGTGACGCTGCAGGCCCAGCAGCCCGAGGTCAACATCATCCGCGTCGCCCTGCAGGGCTTCGCCGCCGTCTGCGGCGGTACTCAGTCACTGCACACCAACGGGTTCGACGAGGCGCTGGCGCTGCCGACCGAGCGCTCGGCCCGGATCGCCCTGCGGACCCAGCAGGTGATCGCCTACGAGTCCGGCGCCGCCGACACCGTCGACCCCTTCGCCGGCTCCTACTTCGTCGAGTCGCTGACCGACGAGGTCGAAGCGCGTTCCTGGGAGCTGATGGAGAAGGTCGAAGAGCTCGGCGGCTCGGTCGAGGCGCTGGAGTTCATGCAGCGCGAGATCGAGGAGTCCGCGCTCAGCTACCACGAGCGCTACAAGAGCGGCCAGGACATCATCGTCGGCGTCAACAAGTTCGTCACCGACCAGGTCGACGACGTCGACATCCTCAAGGTCGACCCCGAGTCCGAGCAACGCCAGCTCGCCCGCCTCGAGGCCTTCAAGGAGAACCGCGACCAGGCCGAGGTGGAGGCCAAGCTCGAGGCCCTCCGCGACGTCGCCCGCGGCGACGGCAACCTCCTCCACCCGATCCGCGCCGCCCTCAAAGCCAACGCCTCGATCGGCGAGGTCTGCGGCGCCATGCGCGAGGTCTTCGGCGAATACAAAGGCGGCGCCTTCTTCTAGGCAGCTTTGAGCAGGCCCTTCTCCTCGACTAGCTCGAGGTCGAGGGTGCGGTAGCCGACTGACTCGAAGAGGACTACTACGCGGTTGGCGTCGTAGCGCTGGACTTCGCCTTGGCCCCACTCGCTGTGGGTGACAGAGGTGCCGATCTCGAAGGGGCGGTCGGTGTCGGCTTCGGGCTCGACCAGGCCGGCGTCGCAGTTGTCGCAGTTGCCGCACGGCGGCTCGTGCTCCTCGCCGAAGTAAGAGAGGACGAAGTCGCGGCGGCAGCCGCCGTGCTCGGCGTAGGAGCGCATCATATCCAGCCGCGATTTCTCGAACTCCTCGCGCTCCTCGTCGGTGGTGCCGGCGAAGAAGCGGCGGATCGCCTGGTCCTCGGGGCGGTAGAAGACGCAGGCCGCTGCCGGCTCGCCGTCGCGGCCGGCCCGGCCGACCTCCTGGTAATAGGAGTCGACCGAGTCGGAGAGGCCGGCGTGGAAGACGAAGCGGACGTTCGGCTTGTCGATCCCCATCCCGAAGGCGGTGGTGGCGACGATCGCCTCGATCTCGTCGTCCATGAAGGCGTCCTGCAGCCCGCCGCGGCGCTTCGAGCCGAGGCCCGCGTGGTAGGCCTCGGCGCGGACGCCCACCTCTTGGAGCTCCTCGGCAAGTTCCTCGGACGCCTTGCGGGTGGCGATGTAGACGATTCCCGGCTTCTCCGCCGCCGCCACCGCCTCGACCAGCGCCCGCTCTTTGCCGTGCTCCTCGCTGAACCGACGCACCGCCAGGTGCAGGTTCGGGCGATCGAAGCCGCGGACGAAGACCGCCGGATCCTCCATCCCCAGCCGCTCGACGATCTCGCGGCGGACCGGGGGAGAGGCGGTCGCGGTCAGCGCCAGCAGGGTCGGGTTGCCGAGCTCGGCGGCGAAGCTGCCGAGGCGCAGGTAATCGGGGCGGAAGTCGTGCCCCCACTCGCTGATGCAGTGGGCCTCGTCGACCACCAGCAGCGACGGCTTCGCCTCGCGCAGCTCCTCCAGCACCTCGTCTTTGGCCAGCTGCTCGGGCGCCAGCAGGACGAACTCGCGCTCGCCCTCGCGCAGCGACTCCATCAGCTCGCGGCGCTTGGTCTCCGAGATCGTCGAGTTCAGCTCCGCCGCCTCGCCCGGCGCCACCTCCTCCATCGCCTCGACCTGGTCTCGCTGCAGGGCGATCAGGGGCGAGACGACGATCGTCGGGCCGTCGATCAGCTCCCCGGCGAGCTGGTAGATCGCCGACTTGCCGTAGCCGGTCGACATCACCGCCAGGGTGTCGCGGCCGGCGGCGACCGCCTCGATCGCCTGCAGCTGGCCGGGGCGCAGACGCTCGAAACCCAGCGTCTCCCTCGCCAGCCGTTCGACGTCCTGCTTCGAGGTCTTCGCCGCCGCCATCGCGCCCTCCCTACCCGCCCGGGCCGGGGAGCACCGCTGAACGTTCCGTCCCAGCCGCTGCGACGAGGAGGAACGCGCCGCCCACGGTGGAAGCGGGTGCCGATGATCGAGGTCTCGAGGACGCTGATGAAGTCCGAGCCGGAGCTGGCGGAGCTGGTGGAGCACGTCGAAGGGCTCGAGGTGACGATGGCCGAGAAAGGCTTCGGGACGCGGGTCGAGCTTCGCGCCACCGAGGAGTCCGGCCTCGCCGAGTCCGACCTCGAGGCGGTGCTCGACCGCCTGGCGGAGCCGCAGCGGCGGCCGTTCGTCTGAGGAGCAATCGAACTTGAAACGGATCCCCAAGCGGCCGGCGCGCCCGGCCCGGAAAGTGAGCCCCTAGTGAGCATGCTGAAGCGCCACCTCTCGGTGGCGAACGTCTTGTCCCTGATCGCCCTGTTCGTCGCCCTCGGCGGCGCGGCTTACGCGGCGGCGAAAATCCCGAACAACGCGGTGAAGACGCGGAACATCGCCAACCAGGCCGTGACCAACCCGAAAATCAAGCGGGAAGCGGTCACCTCCGGGAAAATCCGCAACGGCGGCGTCAACGCCGTCGACCTCGGCGCTGGCCAGGTGACCAACGAGAAGCTCGCCACCGGCGCGGTCACCGGCAAGAAGATCGCCAAGAAGGCCGTCTCCGAACGGACGCTCGCCAACGAAGCGGTGACCACCGGCAAGATCGGCAAGGAAGCCATCGACGCCTCGAAGATCTCGACCTCGCTCTGGCTGCAGCTGGTGCGCAACGTCGCCTACGAAAACACCAGCACCGTCACCAACGACGAAGCCAACAAGACCGCTACCGCGAACTGTCCGAAGGGCAAGGAAGCGATCAGCGGCGGCGTCCGCCTCGAAGGCGAACTTGCCAACGTCGCGACCACCGGCTCCTACCCCTTCGCCAATGGCAACAGCCGCACCGGCTGGACCGCGGTCGCCCATGAGACCGGCGGCGGTCCCTACGGCGATTGGTCGATTGTCGCCTTCGTCGTCTGCGCCGAACTTTGACCGGTCAGACGTCAGTCTGCGTCGCTGCGTAGGATCAGCGTCGCATCGTGGAAGCACGAGGGGCCCGCTCAGGCGGGCCCTTCGTCTGTCTCAGGGCATCGCGCACCCCGCCCACATAGAATGCCGCGGCCCGACCCCAGCGGGCACCCGATCGACATGCGCGAGAGAAACCCCGAAACCCACGACGAGAAGCTCGCCTACCTGCGCGAACTGCGCGAGGCGGCGATCCATTCCGCTTCGGAGGCCGCGGTCGAGAAGCAGCACGCGAAGGGCAAGATGACCGCCCGCGAGCGGATCGAGAAGCTGCTCGACCCTGGCTCCTTCGAGGAGCTCGACACCTTCGTCCGCCACCGCACCTACGACTTCGAGATGCAGAAG
>JBQCHW010000251.1:0-12995 GCA_051954315.1 Solirubrobacterales bacterium | reverse complement strand
GCGCCTCGACCTCGACGACGAGGCCTGGGAGCAGATCCGCGAGCGCGTGACCGCCGCCTGGGACGAGATCGAGAGGGTCCAGCCCGGCGCAATCGAGCGCACCCCGGATCCGGCGAAGCGCTTCCCGGTCACCGTCTCGTTGCTTGCTTACAAGTCGCCGCCGGCGGCCTAGAGCGCGCGCCACTTCCTGAGCATTGGGATACTTGCTCGGTGCGCGGGCGGGGTCTCTGGCTGGTCGGATTGGCGGCGATCGTGCTGGCGATGCCGGCTGCCGCTCCTGCCGCCCCGCAACCGCAGCCACCGAAAGGGGAAGTCCAGCAGCCGCTGACGAGCGGGGTCGTCTTTCTCGGCAAAGCCGCCGGCTATGAGATCGCGATCTCGAATCCCAGCTCACATGCCGCGATCCTCGGGGTCTCCCGGATCGGCGAAGAAGCCGACAGGTGGAGCACGTATTCGGAGACCGGCTATGCGGTGCGCCCGCGCAGCAGCATCGGCAGCGGTGCGCTTCACGCCAGCTTTGGATCGATGGGGACGGTCAACCTGCGCTTCTGGGCCCGCGGAAAAACCAGGGTCGGCCATCTCCGGCCGGGTTGCCACGGGCGCCCGCCTCAAACCGAATTCGGGGAATATCGAGGGACGGTTTCGCTGCGGGGCGAAGATGACTACTTCCAGGTCCATGCTGTGCGCGCCCGCGGCACCCGCAGTCGCAGCTTCCGCCTTGACTGCGCCCGCGACAAAGCCCTCGTGGACAAGCCTGCTCCGCTCTACGAATACGTTCGGCCCGTCCAAGGTTTCATCGTCAGCTCGGCCGGCGGGAGCATCGCCCTGCTTCGGGCGGTCTCGCGATACGGCGGCCGGCTGGTCTACCTGCGGGCCGCTCACATGCAGGGCGAAGGGGCGGGGGCCGAAGTGCAAGTGGGTGCGCTGGAAAGAAGACCGGGCATGGCGATTGGGCACAGCGCCTATGCCGACGGCGGTGAAGGCACCCTGCTGACGAGCCTCCCGGGCGTCCACCCCGCCACCGCGACGCTGGCGCCCCCGGCGCCCTTCCATGGCGAAGGCAGCTTCGTCGAGAACTCCCCGACCTCCCACAGCTGGACCGGGTCGCTCGCCGTCAGCTTCCCCGGCCTAGACCTGCCGCTGGCAGGTCATACCTTTGCGACCAGCCTCTGCGTCGAGAGTCCTTTTAAGACGCGGGTGCCGTGCGACTTCCGCAACCTGCCGCGGGTGCCCGAATGAGCCCTCGAGCCAGGCTCGGATTCGCCGGCCGCGTCTTCTGCCTGGCGATCGCCGCCGTCGCATCCCTGGCCGCGATCCTCTGCCCGGTTGCCGCGGCAGTCCACACGCCCGGCCACTATTTCCTGCGGCCCTACCACGCGATCCGCTTCAGGGTCCACGGCTCCCACGGCTATGTGGTCGGAGTCGCCGAGGGCTCGCGGGGACACTTCGCGGTGACGGTTCGAGGTCACCAGGCGAGCACCGAATACCAACTGAAGGACAGGGCGCGGCCGGGGGCCCGCGACCGAATCGACGGGGACCTCGGCAGGTTCGGGTCCGTCAGCGTCCGCTTCTCCCCCCGCGGCGAGCCATACCGACTCCCCCGCTACCCCTGGTGCACCGGTCCCGGCCCCACCATTCAGCCGGGCATCGTCCGCGGCAAGTTCCGGTTTCGAGGAGAGCGGGGGTATGCCCGGGCGGTCGCTCACCAGGCGAAGGCTGAACTTGAAACCACGCGGGGCAGCGCTGCCACTACGGGGAAGAAGGACGCAGCAAGCACCCGACGCGCTACATCGCCATCCTCGACGCCTATCGCGAGGAGAGCGGCCCGACGATCGGGTTCTCCGCCCGTCGCATAGGTCCGCAATCCCGTCCTCCCGCCCGCCGGGCCTTCTTCGAAGCGAACACCTACGAGCGGAGGGGCAGCCTGTTCGTACGGCGCCGCGTCTGGGCTGCCGCCGACACCTCGACCTTCCGCCTCCCCAACTTCGCCGCCGCGCCCGAAACCGCGATCATCGCGCCGCCCCCGCCCTTCACCGGCTCCGGCACCTTCACTCGGACCCCTGAATCGACCTTCGCCTGGACCGGCGATCTGGCCGTCGCGTTCCCGGGCATCGACCCGGTCCCCCTCGCCGGCCCAGCATTCCACCTCACCTACTGCGCCAAGCGCAGTTGCGTCGACCAGGAAGCGACGGAGTCCGAATAGCCCTCGCTAGAGCGGCCGCAGAACCTGGGCGAGCGTGCCGTCCGCGTAGACGGTGCTGCTGACCATCTCGAAGCGCTGCGGCTCCAGCAGGCCGTGCATTAGCGCCGTGCCGTCGCCGAGGGCGACCGGGTGGACGGTCAGGCGGAGCTCGTCGACGAGGCGGGCGCGGATCATGCTGTGAGCGATGCGGACCCCGCCGAAGACGACGATGTCCTTGCCGGCTTCGGCCTTGCGCTCGGGGATCTCCTCCTCGATCGCGCGCCGGGTCAGGCTCGCGTTGTTCCATTCGACCGCCTCGAGGCTCTGCGAGAAGACGAGCTTCGGGAGCGAGTTCATCAGCCGCCCCATCGGGCTCTCGGATTCTCCCCAGCCCGCGTAGAACTCCTCGTAGGCGCCGCTGCCCATGACGATCAGGCCGATCTGGCTGAGCAGCTCGAGGTTGATGCGGTGGCGCTGGGCCCCGTGGTCGGATAGCCCGGCGTCGGTGGGGGTGAGCCAGTCGAGGCTGCCGTCGCGGTGGGCGGCGAAGCCATCCAGGGAGACGCCGATGTGGAGGATCAGCCGCCGGCCGCTGTCGCCGCTCATGAGGCCACCCGGTAGCGGAGGTGGGTGACGCCCTCGCCCCCGAGGACGCGGATCGGCTCGAGCTCGATCTGCTCGGAGCCGAGGTGCTCGAAGAGGCGCCGGCCTTCGCCGAACAGGACGGGGATCAGGTGGATCTGGATCTCGTCGAGGACGCCCGCGCCGAGCGCCAGCTGCGCGACGCTGGCGCCATGGACCAGCACGTCGCGCTCGCCGGCGGCCTCCTTTGCGGCGCCCATCGCCTCGGCGACGTCACTGACATAAGTGACCAACGGCCACCGCTCCTCCTTGGCCTCCGGGTTGCGGCTGAGGATGAAGATCGGGACCCCGTCGTGGTGGTCGCCGCCCCAGCCGCCGGCCGGCTCGAAGGTCCCCCGCCCCGCGACCACGGCGCCGGTCTCCGTCGCCTCGTCCATCACCTGCCCGTTGACGCCGGCGAGCCGCCGAGGCACCCCGCCGTGCTCGTTCGGCGTGCCGGCGAAGAGCCACTCGTGCAGCCGCTCCCCTCCGTCCCCAAGCCCGTTGTCCACACTCACGTTCGGCCCGGCAACGAACCCATCGAGGGACATCGACATATAGAGAACACTCGCGCCCATCGCTCCTCCTTCACTCGTCGGCGGCCTCCTCCAGCCGCGCCTCTACCCAGACGACGAACGAGCCAGGCGGAAATCGACATCAAGTTTGATGCCGCGCCTGAGCCTCACCTTCCGACTCAAGATTCCAGACCTCTTGCCGATTCGGATCTACGTGGTAGTAACCGACTCACCCGCTGACCCAAGCCGGAGAGGAGGCCTCTTTTGGCTGAGAGCCGTGGCCCTCTGCGTAGTGGTCCCGCTCCTCATAGTCGTGGGCTACGCCGCCATGTCCCTCCAAGGTCATCGCGAGGACATCCCCTCCAATCCGATGCAGACGTGGCCGATAGGAATCTCGTCCTTCCTGCTCGCAGCAGCTCTCTCCTGGGCCGCTCTCCGACCCTCCCGCGGCATGCAGCCGATCATCCTCGCGACGTGCCTCGTTCTCTTCCTCGCTGCATGGGCAACATTCCTGCCGTAGACGGACGTTGAGGTCAACGAAGCACCAATGTCCTTCGGCTTGAAAGGAGGAGGGGCGGCGGCGTGAGGAGGGGGATCCCGGCGGCGATGTGACCAAAATGCGGCCAAGGAAAGCGCACCCTGAAGCGCAGCATGGTGCCCCCGCGGCTGTCCGTGGGAACCATGCCGCGCCTCGCAAGGTGGCGAACTCCAGCGAGCCATTGCCCATAAGTCGCTATCACCGGTAATCCCAAGGGCCCTCTTCCGCCCGCCTCGCCGGATACTTTTCTCCCGTGGGCTCTCTCTCCTTGATCGAAACCCCGTCGAAGAATGGCAGCGAGGACTGGACGGCCTTCCGCCCCCAAGCGTCACCGGACGAAATCCGCCGGGATATTGACGCAATACTTGCCTCGTTCAAGCTCCACTCCATCAGGCGCTTCATGCATCAGCGCTTCTGGGAGGAGGAGACCCAGGCAGCCGCGTTCGCGGCGCAGATCGAGCCAGATCCACGTCTCGAGAGCGTCGCGGAGCACAGCTGGCACGTGGCCGACTCAGTCCTGACCCTATCTGGCCACTTTCACTTCATCAACGAAGCGAATGCACTGCGTCTTGCGATTCTTCACGACAAGATGGAGATCTACGTCGGCGACCATGACCCCGTCGGTCGCGACGGCACCGGTCGCTCTACGCATGCCTTCAACGAGGATCGGCGGTGGTTCAAGGAGCGTGCCGAGGAGGCTGCGGTTGCTTCTTACCTGGAGCGACTGCGCCCGTCGCTTCAACCCTCGCATGCCCGGATCTTCAACGAGGCTCTTCAAGCTCGCAGCGTCGACGCCCGCTTTGTTAAGGCAGTCGACAAGCTCGCCGCCCTAGGCTTCGTCGTTCATAAGAAGCGCGGGTCAATGCTGGACAAACATCTGCTGTTCACGGTTCGCTACAGCGAAAAGGCAACCGAGTACTTTCCACCGCTTGAAAACCACTACAAAGAGATGCGGTTCCGCCTCATCAGGGCACTGGCGAAGAATCGACATATTAAAGTGAGCGACGTCGAGCAACTGATCTCCCATGCTCGATCTCAGCTTGCGCTCTTCTGACTATCCAAATATCGCGCTATCCGGGAAGTCCGGTTCCGGCAAGTCCACGCTTGCGGAGATCCTCGTTGTGGAGTACGGCTACGTCCAGTGCAAAACTGGCCTCGCCTGCCGCAAGATCGCGCGCGACCTCTTCGGCAACGAAAGCAAGGAGCTGCTCAATCGACTCACCATTGCGATGAGAGAGATTGACGACGGCGTCTGGCTACGGGCGGCACTGGAAGGAGTCGAGGACGGCCGCCCAATCGTGTTCGACAGCATGCGCTTCCCCGAGGACTATGGATATTTCAAAGAGCGGGGTTATGCGCTCTGGAAGTTGGATGCTCCCGTCGAGGTCCGTGCGGAGCGTCTTAGCGGGCGGGGGCAGGAGTTCGATGCGGACCGTGATGACGATCATCCGGCGGAGAACTCGCTGCGCGGCTTCGACTTCGACCGAACATTTCAGAATCTGGGATCCATCGACGAGCTTCGCGATGCCGTTCGCGAAGCGATCGGCGAAACCTAGTCGGCGGTCCCATGTTCGACAACCTCTTTCTGGACTTCCTCAACCGGGATAGCCGCCAGATCTTCGGCACTTTCGCGAACTTCAACGATGAGCGGCACCTATCGGAACTGACGCGAGCCCTTAACGCGGCGGCCTTCCTCTGCGGGACCTACTGCTTGGTTCCTCCTGGATTCCTCGTCGAGGACGAACTAGCTGCCGAGGCGCTCGTCAACCGCCGAACCGCCTACCTGGAAGAGCGCCTTGTACGCCTTCCGCTGCGTGAGGCGGAGTTCGGCATGTACTGGGAAAAGAAGGAAAGGGAGTACGCCGGGGTCCGCGGCAACTACCAGAACCTCTTCAACAAAGAGAAACGGAAGCTGATCAGTCCCTACGTCTCAGCCCTGGTCAACCGCCGCACTAAAGCGGGTGAGCGCATCGTCGAGACGTGGACGCCGGCTGCCGACACGGATCCCGCTTGGAGCGGAATCGCCAAGCGACGACCAGCGAAGGAGATCGAACGAGCCCGAGAGATTCCGGTAGAGGTGATGGAAGCCGGCGAAGCGGTCACCTGGCCCGCGATACGCAAGCGGCTGGAGGAGGTCGCGGGTCCGGAGGCGACCATCTACCGGCCTCTCCTGCAGCACCACTACTTCGATGTCTACATCCACGAGTACGGGCTCGCCGTCCTCCGTGACCTCCCCTTTGCGCGCCAAGACTTCGTGCCCGGCCATGACCTTTACAACAGCTATGAATCGCTGCGCCGGGCCTTGGGGCCGCTGCGGCTCTTCGAGCTCGCCGTCGACCTCTCCGCCGAATCGATGCTGCGCCTGCGCGAGACCCGAGGCTATTACGATTTCTTCGAGCTCTACGGGACGGTCGTAAGGCAAGCGGAAACCGTTACGGAAGTCGGTGCCGCCTTCGCCAGGGTGGCGAACCGGCTTGACGAGCCGACCAGCACGGCACTCGAACGGGCAGAGCGCCGGGGAGCCCTGGAGCTCCACGGAGCATCTCTGGAGCCTGCCGAGCTTGACGAGGTCGATGAGCGGCTGCAAGCGGCTGCGGCCGAGCGAGATGCGGCGCTTGATCGGGTCGCTGTGCTGCCGAAGGGGGCTCTGCCAGGGAAGGAAAGACGAACCCGGGTTGCAGTATTCGTCGCCCTAGAGGAGGAGAGCAGGCTCTTGCGCGAGTACTGGGGCTTGAAATATCCCTTTCCGAATAATGCATTCGGAGAGGTCGGAGAAGTCGATGTTGAGTTGGTTACGGCACGCTACGCTGGCCGTGTGCCGGCCGCCGTGAAAATGATGGAGCACCTCGCCCAGCCAGTAAACAACCCTGATGTCGTTGTTGTTGCGGGTATCGCGGGCGGCTTCGTGGAGGAGGACGTGAAGAAGGGGGACGTCGTCATCGCCGACAAGATCGTCGACCTCGCGCACCGGAAGGTCAGGGTCAAGGAGGAGAACATTGACCAGGAGTTCCGGCCGGAAGAGTTCCGGTTGGACACCTGCCTGGGCGAGTTCGTGGAGTCCGACAACTTCGACACCGCCGCCTGGGAGCAAGAGGTCTCCGATGAGCTGACGTGGCCGGACGACGGGGACCCGACGATTCATACTGGCTCCCTCGCCTGCGTCGACGAGGTGGTCGCGAGCGATGAGTGGCGCGAGACCCTGCGGCGCGCTGCGCCGAAGTTGCACGGCGTCGAGATGGAGGCGGGGGGCGTCTGCGCCGCGGCAGCGCGTCCTCGCATCCCCGTGATCGTCTTGAGGGGCATCTCCGACCTAGCAGATCCGATGAAGAGTGACGACGCCTGGCGGGAGATAGCCGTCGGGGCGGTAGCCAGGCTTCTCCGCCGTGCCTTTGAGGACCCTGCTTTCGCGAAGCGGTTGCAACGATGAACGTTCTCAACTCTGGCGAGGCCAAAGCAGCCCTCGACGTCCTGGAAGCTGTTCTTGCTCCCGCTGGCGCGGTCTACGTGTGCGGTCCCCTAGACCACGGAGTCCGGTACTACGAAGCACGGGCGCGAGGCGAGAGCGGCGACGGCGTGCGTGAGCCCAACCAGGCCGAGTTAACCGCCTTCGTCGAAAAGCTCCGTCGCGAGCAATCGAAGCCGGTGATCGACCCTGGCCTGCTCCGTGTCGAAGGCTGGGATCCTCGAGCCTATGGCGAGTTCTTCCTGGAGATCATCCGCCGTTATGTAGGTGAGGCATGGTTCATCGACGGCTGGGCCTACAGCCATGGCGCGACGAAAGAGTTCCTCCTCTGCCTGGAGCTCAACCTCAAGTGCTTCGACGCCAAGGGAAGTCTCCTCTCAGCCGATAGAGGCGCCGCCGCAATAACCCGCGCCGCCGACCACATAGCGGAACTCGGTGCCAACGACAGCAAGCTACGGGAACGACTCAACCAGCTTCAGGCGGCAACCTAGCTCAGTCACGGTAGGCCCAAGCTCTACGGGAGTAGCCCGCGACCTTTTATTCACTTGCTCCATGAACGCGGGTCCTCCCGGTTGCTGGCAGTGTCAGGCTAACCACCATTGACCCACACTAAAAACTCGGCATCTTGGTCATGGATGTGGGCATGAGTAGCGCGCAGCAAAGTGAGAACGTTCGCGTTAGACCCTGATTTGCTTCGACGCAGTCCAGGTTGAACCACGAGAACCTGGAAGATCGTCATGGGAGCATTGTCTTGACTCCAACTCCCTAGTGCCTCTACGAGGTCGTCGGTATCTCCGGCGATTGGAATCGTTGCTGCCCTCTCGTCCAACCTCCGCTGCAACTCTGCCCAAAATGACGGCCCAGGTCGGCACCATCGCGCGCTTCTAATGGCTTGGCCCAACACGTCATAAAGATCTTCAACTCGTCCACCAGGAGGCTCCGAGGAGCCCTTGCAGTGAACGAAGGTCACCTTGACGGCACCATCGTCGGCATCGCCAATCCATATGAAGTCAGCCAGCTCCTGACTGCTGTGGTCGCGGATGATCCACCGCGCACCATCTTGCAGCCGCGCAACAGTCCCCTCTTGGATGGTCATCTTGCCATCGGCAGCGCCTCCCACCTCCGCCGTGGTATCCACATCATCCCACTCTTGCTCAACAGTAAATGAAGGTGGTGGTCCCGCTACCGGCTCCGGAATCAACGCTCCCTTTGCTCCCTCAATAAAGGATCCGTCACCGAAGAAGATGATGGGCGGACGCGACTCGAATGCAGTGGCGAGAGGCGTGAGCTCACCGGTACCTTCCTCAAGAATGAAGGCAGGATCCTCCTCGCCGACAGGTTCGAAGCTGACGGTCCCATTGATGTCTTGCCGCAGTGCAACCAGCTCATCTCCCTCAATCTCAAGCGCAATCCTGAGGGTTCGCTCATCTAGACGCCGAACAACGACGTCCAGCTCCAATAGGTCGATCCTCCGACGACCATTTCGGAGAAGAAGGCATCGCTCTGGGAGAAGCGCCTCGCTAATGAGTCCGGCAAGCGGATGCTCTGGGAAGTGCATTAGATGATCTGCAATGCGAAAGCGATCAAGCGCCCCCCCGGCGGCCGCTTGCTCTTTGCGAATCATATGAGCACAGGCGACACACCACTTGCGGAACTCGAGCAGATTCTCCGCCGCCTTCGGCTCCCAAAACTTGCTCTTGCCGGTGGAGATGCCGAAGCTACCTTCCTCGGTTTTCCCCATAGCGTGGCCAAGGAGCTTGAAATCTGCATCCTCCTCAGCGACCGCTTGATCCGCATTGCGTCCTGCCTTCATCTCATAGGAAGCCAACATCGCTTGACGCGCCCGGCTCTCGCGCAGCCCGACGGAGAAGAATCGATCACCTGCAACGCTATTAAGAAGTCGACGCAACGCTTTCGCACCGATAAGTGGAGCATGGGTGGCACCAAGAAGTTCGCGCATCTCCTTCAAGGCGGAGGGGCGATCGCTGCTCAGGAACAGTAAGCCGTGCTCCTCAACCCAGGTCGCCGTATGAAGACGATACAGCGTTCCGTCCAAGTGATCGCTTTTAAGAAAGCGCGGTCGGAGGAGCTCCTCAGTCACCGCTGCGTATAGGTCGTTCTCTGCTTGGTACAGCGACTGAACAGCAGGAACCTTTCCCAAGCGGTCCAACTGCAGATCGAGTGGGGGTCGATCAGTTAACTCGTAAACCTGAACCGACCTGGGTGGCGTAATTGCCAGCCATGGAACGATCTCCTCCCCCTGGTTATGCGTAGCGGCCTGTCTGACAAATTTCCTAGTTGCTTTCTCCTCATCAACCGCTGAATCAACCATTTGTGGAAGCAACTCCTCCCATTCCTGGCCGCTGCGGTAAAGAGTGGCCGTATCGCGGCTGATATCTCGCGGATCGGCAATCAACTCTCCCTGGATAGTCGTAACGCGAGAAAGGCGTCCAATGAACTGGAGAGTTGGAGGCAGCGAACGGTGCGGAACATGATACGCCGCAACCTTCAGGGTCGGGAAATCGAATCCCTCGATCAATGCACCCACGCAGGCAAAGCCTTGGAGTTCGTCAGCTTTCACAGCTTCTAAGGTCTTGTTAGCTGCGCGTGCGCTCGTAGAGGCCTCGATCAAACCTAGGTTGACTCCAAGTTTCGAGTAGAGATCGACCAGTTTGTTGGCATCCTCTATGCGATCAGTCCGCACAAGGAGCTTGCTGCCCGCCTCTTTGTGCTCGTCACTTAGCACTCGCTCCTGTGCCGCTTCAGCGAGAGCAAGGTCTTTGTCTGCTCCGTCTTCTGGCTCGACAGCCAAGAACCGAACTGGCGAATAAGCGCCACGGGCGATGGCACGCGCTAGTGGATAGTCGAAAGCTATCTCTCCCGGGAGTCGCTTTCGGTCCCGTCGAAATGGGGTAGCAGTGAGCAAGACAGCTCGGGCGTCGACACTGGCGAGAAGCGCCGTCCAAGTCTTGGCTGGCAAGTGATGCGCCTCGTCAAACAGGACAAGCTCAAACATGTCTCGGGGGATTCGGGTGACGCCGGGATAGCCAGCACTTAGGACGTTCACCGTGCCGACTACCACATCCGCGTCTTTCCATTTCTCCCAATCGTCCTCCGTGGCCTGGCGACGGGCGATCACGACCTTTGGGGTCTTAGCGTCCTCTGGCAGGAGGCCAGCTGCCTTTAGCTGGGTGAGCGTCTTGAACCCTTGCGCGAGCTGATCGCGCACCAAACGGGCAGGCGCAACAACTAGAGCCTTCTGAGCCCTCAAAAGAAAGGGGGCAGCAGTGAGAACTAAGGACTTCCCGACCCCCGTCGGCATCACTATTTGGGCTGGCGCTTCCGAGCTTGAAGCGTGGGCGACTATCGCGCTACAAGCGCCTAGCTGCGCTTCGCGCAAGCGCTCAGCCTCAACCAAGGCTGGGTCTAGCCGTGGCCGGCGAGAGGTGGCTTTGAAGTAATCGGCCATACCTTAAGATCACCCTATAAATGCGGACGGCGGTTGGAGAGACCAGCCATCCCGACCATTGCTTTCCTGGGATGAAGTGTTCGCCTCTACAGGAGTTTGCGTCTATCCAATTGCAGATCGGACGGACCTAAGCTCCTGCCAATTGGGTGCGTGTAGCGCGCCAGCATCGTCTCGACGCGATGCCCCGCGATCTCGGCAAGATCGGCATCGTTGACGCCAGTGGCACGTAGATGGGTGACGTAGCTGTGGCGGCACTCGTGGGGGCGGATGTCTAGGCCGGAGGCTTCCTGAGCTGGCTTCCAGAGGTCGCGGTAGAAGGTGCGCTCGCGCCAGAGGCGGCCGCGGGGCGTTGGGAAGAGCAGCGGCAGGCGGGGCCGTTGAGGTTGATCTGGGCTTCGAGCATCCAGGCGAGGGTCGGGGGGACCTGGACGACGCGGCCGGCGTCGGCTCGGACGTGGAGGGTTCTCACCGCCGACGTCTTCGCGGCGAGAGGGTGCACCTCCTTGCCTAAGCAGTTAGCAGCCGCGCGGTGGGCCGCCCGCAATGAGGGTGGGGGCGGGTAGAACGGAGGCGCACACCCCTTTACATGGTTCGTAGCTGGGACTTGAGGTGAGCTGGATCTTGGTCTCGCAGTGGTCCCTTGCCTCAAGCCAGATTCGCCCTTCTAGCACTGCTGATCCCTTGATCTTGGCGCTGCAGATGATCTGGCCGCTGGGGCCGCGGGTCCGAACGCACCGGGCTCTCCGCTCGGCCCCTGCTGCTTTCAGGTTGGGGAATCTCTGGAACGCCTTTAGCGGGACGAACTGGGATTCGTCGGGCGTCACCTGGGACACGGTCACCTCGATGCTGCCACTGGGGGCAGTGGGGCGGCAGCGCGCTCGGAAGTCGATCGCTCCAGATTTTGAGCCGAGCCATGCCGTTCCGGCGAAGCAGGAAGGCCGGGGGCTGGTCGGCTCGCGGCTCCCGCCCTTGTTGGAGGGATGGCCGAGCCCCAGCGCGAGGATCGCCAGCACCAGGAGGTCCACGAGCAGGAACCGGCTACGTGGTTCGAAAAGCACGGATGCGCCCGACGGGAGTCGAACCCGCGACCTTCGGCTTGAAAGACCGACGCTCTTTGGGCCCCCGAAAGGACCCGTTGACCACTGAGCTACGGGCGCTCGACCTGAAGGTTACCCGCGCAGCTTGGTTTGAGCGGCGTGGGTGGGGCTAGGGTCTGGGGCATGGATCTTGGTCTCGAGGGACGAGTTGCCCTGGTTATGGGCGCTAGCAGGGGGATTGGCCGGGGCGTGGCTGCTGCGCTTGCCCGGGAGGGGGCGCGGGTGGCTCTGGCCAGTCGCTCTGCGGAGCGGCTGGAGGAGGCTGCGGCGGAAATTCCTGGGGCGCAAACGTTTGTGGCTGACGCAACTGATCTGGAGCGGCTGGCGCGGTTGCCGCTCGAGGTCGCCGAGGTGTGCGGCTCCGTCGACATCCTGGTGACGAACCCCGGCGGGCCGCCTCCCGGCGGCGCGCTCGACCATGGCTTCGAGGAATGGGAGGACGCTTACCGCTCCCTCGTTCTGGCGCCGCGGATCCTCGCCGGCGCCGTCGTCCCCGGCATGCGGGGCGAGGGCTGGGGCCGCATCGTCAACGTCGGCTCGACCACGACGATCGAGGTCAACCCCGCTCTCAACCTCTCCAACTCCCACCGCATGGCCACCGTCGGCTTCCTCAAGACGCTCGCGCGCGAGGTCGCCGCTGACGGCATCACTGTCAACACGGTCGCCACCGGCCGCTTCGCCACTGACCGGATGGCCGAGCTCGGCGGCTCGATCGAGCAGGTCGAAGCCGCCGCCCGCGAGGAAGTGCCCGCCGGCCGCCTCGGCACCGTCGAGGAGTACGGCGACCTCGTCGCCTTCCTCTGCTCCGAGCGCGCCGCCTACATCACCGGCACCGTCATCCCGATCGACGGCGGCCTGCTCCGCTCCTACTGAAGTCGAGGCGGCGCTCGCCGCGGGCTAGCGGGCGAAGCTGGGGAGCCGGCGCCGCAGCGCCGCGCCGAGTGGGGCCGAGTCGATCGCCGGGCCCTCGCCTTCCTGCCAGGGGTCGATATCCGGGGCCTGCAGGCGGAGGCCGCCGCTGGCGACGATCGCCACGACCGCGGCGACGCCGACGAAGAGGAGGCCGAAGGTCGCCCAGGTGGCGCTCTCCACCCCGCTCGCCAGGTCCGG
>JBQCHW010000250.1:0-6795 GCA_051954315.1 Solirubrobacterales bacterium | reverse complement strand
GACAATGAGGTACGCGGCGGGGTGCCGGAGCGGTCGAACGGGGCGGTCTTGAAAACCGCTGACCGCCGAAAGGCGGTCCGTGGGTTCAAATCCCACCCCCGCCGCCTGACATGCCTAGCTTCAGGACGTCGGCGGACGGCGGGCCTTCCCGTTTGCGCGCCGGTTTGCGCCCTGCCTATCCGGACGCGCGCTCGGCGAAGATCAGCGCGAGAACCGAGAGGAAGGCGGCGAGCGGGAGAAGCCGGACTTGGATGCTGTGCATGACGGCGCTCCTTTCTGTCTACCTACTCGACGGCCAACCGCTGCGAACTCTTCCCGCCTACGGGCGCCGAAGGAGTCCGTAGGTCGCGAGGAGGACGCCGGCGAGGAGCGGGAGTAGCGCGAGGTACGCGTACGCGGCCACCTAGTCCGACTCGACGCGGGCGGCGCTCAAGAAAACTCTCCTGCTCCTATGAGGTAGGCCCTTCCGTTGAGTTCCACCCGCGTAGGGGTACCTCTCCGCTCGCTCACGTACTGCAGAAGCGCGTTGAGGACGGCCACGATCTCGCCGTCGTCCCTTCCGTCTCGCACGAGGCTGACAACAACCTCGCATCCCTCGGCGCTCTCGAGCAGTTCCGCGTGGAACCCCGAGAGCGCGGCCAGCATCCCGTGCGCCGACTCGCGGGTCAGAGGGTGAATCGTGAATTTTTCCATCAAACCCCCCGACGAGAATCCGGCCCGCTAACCGGCCGGGCGTTGAGAGTGGATCGTTTCCGGCGGCGCGGGAAAAAAACCCGTGCCCCACACGCCGCTCAATGACGCTGCCGGGTCAGGCGCTCCCGGCTGAGTCGTCGATACGTTCGTAAGGCTGAATCGACAACTACGTCAAAAGGTGAGAACCCTGCGTTCCGTCGCCATTGTCACCCTCGCTTTAGCGCTCGCCGCCCTGGCGGCGGCGCCGGCGCTCGCCGGAAGGGGTCTCGTCGTCGGCGTCAACGAGGACGCCGTCAAGTGGCGGCCCGATATCTCTTCGGTCGGGAGCGACCTCAACCTCGGTTACTACCGGGTGACCCAGGGCTGGGAGCCGGGCCGAACCCAGCCGAGCGACTCGGACGCGGCTTCGATCGCCGCCGCACTCGCGAATGCGGGGTCGCAGAAGATCCTTCTGAGCGTATTCGGAAGCGCAGATGCCGCACCGCGCAACGCTTCTTCACGCGCGGACTACTGCGGCTTCGTCTCCTCGGTGCTCGATCGCTTCCCGCAGATCGCCGCGGTCAATATCTGGAACGAGGCCAACCTCGCCTACTTCTGGAAGCCCCAGTTCACCAGCAGGGGCTCGAGCGCTGCTCCGGCCGCTTACGAGGAGCTGATGGCGCGCTGCTACGACGCAATCAAGAGTCGGCACCCGTCTGTTCGCGTGATCACCTCGATCTCCCCGCGCGGCAACGACCGGCCGCATGCACCCTCGAACGTCTCCCACTCGGCCAGGAACTTCATCGAGAAGATGGGACAGGCCTATCGCCGCTCGCATAGGCGGGCACGCATCTTCGATGTCTGGGGCCAGAACGTGTACGGCTCGAACTCGAAGGAGCGTCCCTGGACGCGCCACCGCCGTGACATCGGCGAGGGCGACTACGCGCGGCTGCTCTCGTACCTAAGGCCTGCTTTCGGAGGGACGCACCAGCCGGTTCCGGGCCAGAAGGACGTCCGGATCTGGTACTTGGAGGACGGCTTCCAGACCAGCGTCGCGGCCAAACGAATCCTCTACTTCAGCACCGAGACCGACCACGCCGTCGTCGCGTCTCTCGGCACCACGTCGCAGCTCGATCAGGCGTCGCAGCTAACCGACGCGGTGAGGCTCGCCTACTGCCAGCCGGCCGTCGGAGGCTTCTTCAACTTCCTGCTCGCCGATGAGTCCAACCTCCACGGCTGGCAGTCGGGTGTCTTCTTCAGCGACTGGA
Organism: Solirubrobacterales bacterium; assembly: GCA_051954315.1. Classification (GTDB taxonomy): domain Bacteria; phylum Actinomycetota; class Thermoleophilia; order Solirubrobacterales; family 70-9; genus VAYN01. Next base: position 4,855 of record JBQCHW010000250.1, on the reverse strand, counting down.
CGCCGAAGCCCTCGTACCAGGCATTCAAGAGCGTGATTGCCGAGGCCAACGCCGGTCGGGTCAACTGCGTCAAGCTGAGGGCCCGTATCAAGAGGCTCGGCGGCTAGGAGGGTTCGGCGGAATGGCGCTCGTCGCCGGCGTGCGCTGATCGTTCCCTGGGGAGGACGCAGGGAGCGCCCATATCCGTAGATATGGGTGCGACTGAGGACGCTGCCAGGGGGCGTGCGCCGGCGGCACAGACGTTATTTCGCCGAACCCTCCTAGGCCTTCGAGCCGCCGGCGCTAAACCGGAACCGGCAGCGGCTCCGCGGGCAACTCGAACGCGAAGGTCGTGCCCGTGCCGGTCTCCGACTCGACCCAGATGCTCCCGTGCATCGACCGGACGAGCTCACGGCAGATGTAGAGGCCGAGGCCGGTTCCGCCGATGCCGCGCCGTTGGTCCGGATCGAGCCGGTAGAACTTGTCGAAGATACGCTCCTGCTCGCCAACCGGGATGCCGAGGCCCTGGTCCTGGACGCTGAAGCGGAGCCGCTCGCCCACCACCTCGAGCGTCACTTCGATTCGCCCTCCCGACGGCGAGTACTTGATCGCGTTGTCGATCAGGTTGAGCAGCACCTGGCGCGTGCGCTCGCCGTCGCCGTGCACCTTCGGCACAACCGAAGGCACCACAACATCGATCTCCCTCTCCTCCTCGACCCGAGAGCGGGCGGCCATCGCGACTCCTTGGACCAGCTCCTCCGGCGCGAAGGTGTCCGCAACGACGCTGAGCGATCCGCTGTCGAGCTGGCCCGCCACGAGGATCTCCTCGACGAGGTTGGCGAGACGGTTCGACTGCTCGGCGATCATCTCGAGGAGATCGTCCTGCGTCTGCACAGGCAGGTCGTGTTCCCTGAGCGTCAGCGCCGCGCCGTGCAACGAAGCGAGCGGCGTCCGGAGCTCATGCGAGATCGTCGCGACGAACTGCGAGCGGAGCTCCTCGAGCCGGCGGTCGTGCGTCGCATCGCGGAAGGCGTAGACGGTGTCGTCATCTAGGGAGACGGCGACCATCGAGAGCCAGAGCTCGCGACCCGCAACGTCGATCGGGACCGTCTCGGCGCTCGAAGAGCCGTCAGCTTGCCCCGGTTGATCCGCCACCGGCACAAACGTCGCGATCGTCTTCCAGCCTGGAATCGCCTCCTCGGCCGAGCGGCCGCGCACCTCCGCCGCGCGGAGGCCGGTGATCGCCGCGGCTGCCCGGTTCCAGAGCCGCACCACCCCGTCACGGTCGACGACGAAGACACCGTCGCCGAGATGCGCGAGGACGCGCTCGGCCTGGTCTCGTTGCAGCCGCGAAAGCCGGCTGCGGGCGATCGCAGGCGCCACGCCGTATGCCATCAGGAGGATTGCCCCGATCAGGCCGAGGCCGATCCCGATCACCCGCCAGCGAACGTCGTCGGCGGCAGCCGCGATCTCGGATCGCTTACGTACCGCTACCAGCGCCGGGGCATCTCGCTGTGCTCCGAGCGGTAGGGCGACCACCCGGTAGTCGAGCGCCTGGACCTGAACGTCGGCCGGCTTTCCCGCCCTTGGATGAGCGGCAACGCGCGCGACACCGCCCTCGCGAACGAGCCGACGGTCGACCAGGAGACCAAGGCTGTTCTCGGGGAGGCCTGCTTGGCTCGCGATAGTCCGGATGAGGCGCCGATCGAACGGGGGAACGACGAGGACACGCCCGATCGTCCGTCCACGGTGGATGACATTGAGACGCGCTTCGACGTCCCGTCCATTCAGTCCGCCCGCCGCGCCGGGAAGGAGGACGACCCACTGGTGGGCCCGCTCGATTGTCCGGAGTGCGTGCTCATCGCCGTGAGCGAACGCTTCCGCAACCCGTCTGGAGGCTGCGAGCCGCTCGGCAGTGCGACGTGCGTCGCGTGAGAGTCCCGTGTAAACCGAAGCACCCGAATCGAGCTCTCGGACGAGCTCCTGGTCTGCGTTGTTCCGCTCGCGCTTGGCCGCGAGTCCACCGAACGCCCAGACGGCGACTACCAGCGGGAGAGCCAGGAGCAGCAACCCCGTTGCGAGCCGCAGGCGGCCGTTGGACCTCAATCGTTCTCCCATTTCCGCCCGTTTCCGCCACCGTTGCCCTTGTCCTCGTTTCCGCCGCCGTTGCCCTTGCGCCCGTTTCCGCCGCCGTTGCCCTTGCGCCCGTTTCCGCCGCCCTTGCCCTTGCGCCCGTTTCCGCCGCCCTTGCTTTCGGGACGCGGGGCAAGCCCGGGCGCCGAAGCGCGCGGCGTCTTCTTCGCGAGCCCGGGTGGAAGCCTGTCCTGGTCCTCGTTCGAGCGCCCGAGACCCTTGCCATGCCCAGGCGGGAGCGGAGTCGGCGTCGCTTGCGACTTTGGCCCATGACCACGCGCCTTGCCCTTCCCTCTCGGCGGGATGCCGAACAGTTCGTCCCTGGTGACCGGCGTTTTCCGAGCAGCGCGCGCAACCGCCCGCACAGGAGCCGACGGCGTGCGCGGCACGACCACGGTCCGAGCCCGGTGGTGCACCTGGCGCGCGGTCGTCGTCGGCGGTCGCAGCGCGACGACAATCTGCGGATAGGCGGACGCAGCCTTCCGGATCTTCGAGGCGCGGGCAACCGGGAGATCCGCAGCGACGCGGCCGGCGGCCCCTCCGTAGGCGGGCAGCACCGGCGTCGGTCCCTTCTGGGCCACTCCGGCGGGGAGCAGGAAGACGGAGAGCGAGATCCCGATCCCGGCTGCGAATGCGGCGGGGACCGTCGGCGAGAAGTCAGCGAACGCCGGCCTCATGTTCGACTAATCGGCAGGTATGCGCAGCTCCTTAGGGGAAGAGTTCGCGTTCGGGCTGCGGAGATGCGTAGTTCGACCCCGCCGGGCCGCGCGACCGTCTACTCAGGCAGGCCGCGCCGCCGCCATAACCACCACACGCCGGCCAGCGCCGCGCCCGCGTAGACGTAGCCGAGCAGCAGGTCGATCACGTAGTGATTGCCGGTGTAGACCACCGCGAAAGACTGGGCCAGCGGGTAGATCGCGCCGACGCCAATGGCGAGCCAGCGCCAGCGCGTCTTCCACGCCAACGCGGCGACAAAGAGGAAGCAGAGGAAGGCATAACCGGCGTGAAGCGACGGAATCGCCGCGTACGGATTCGGGTCGATCAGTTTCGAGACCGAGATCGAGTGGTACCCGTGGGAGCCGGAGGGGTTCGGCGCCGGGTTGTGCGGGATCCGGATCAGGCCCGGCAGCAGCCCCTTCTCGCCGGCGGCCCAGGGCGGCGCCGACGGGAAGATCAGGAACGTCAAGGCCCCGGCGAAGGAGAGCGTGAGGATCGTCGCCGCGAAGCGGTAGAAGAGCGCGCGCCTCTTCACCCAGAGGATGAACGCCAGCAGCGGCGGGACGATGAAGTGCAGCCGCATGACGGCCAGCACGAGGTGGTCGTACCATTGCTGCGCCCCGTCCCAGAGCCAGTGCTGGAGCGACTCCGAGGGAACAACCCCGCCGAACAGGAACTTGTCGGCGTGTAGCTGCGGCAGGTAGTGGGGATCGGGACGCAAAAGATGGGCGATTCCGCGAGACTGCGCGTAGATCACGAGCAACGCAGCGAAGGGAACGAAATCGAGCAGAAAACGGCGTGCCCGCCGAATCACGAGCGCGGGAACCAGCAACACGAGCAGGTAGCGGTCGGGGGTCAGGCCGAGACCGAACAGCCAGACAGCGACCGCCAGCGCCGCGACAAGGGAGACCGCCGCGAGCGCCGCCGTGCGGCGATCCAGGTCCTCGCGCGGTGGGCCCCACTTCTTGGCGGCCTCGCGGTCGGCCTCGCCGTACTCGTACGGCTTCCCTTCTGGAAGGCTCCACTCACCGCCGACGAAGGGGGCTACGCCGAGGTGGCCAGGCTTTGGAGCCATGGCGCCACTCTCTATCGGGGCGCCTGGGTCGACCGCCCGCAAGGCCTCGTAGTCGTTTTTCGCGCTCTCCATCTGGTTGGCGGCTCTCCTCTCGCGATGCGCGCAACCGCAGCGGTGATCGCAGCGTTGGTCGTGGCCGCGACGATGCTGCTCACCCTGCGGCTGGCCCGCGGCAGGATAACGGCCGTCACCGCCGGACTGCTAGCGGCAACCGTCGGCGCCTCTCCGTTCATCGAGTCGTTCACGCTCTCGGGAGAGCTGCTTGCGTCCCTGCCGGCGGTGCTCTCGCTGCTCGTCTTCTGCGTGTATCTCGAGGGCCGAGAGCGCGGCGCGGCGAGGAATACGCTGCTGCTGACGCTCGCCGGCGCCGGAGCCTTGACAGGGATCGCAGTGCTGATCAAGCAGTCGGCCTTCGACGCTGGGCTCGCGGCCGTCGTCTTCCTGCTCTGGAGCCAGCGCCGGCGCGGGCTCGCACCCGCAGGAGTCTTGATCGCCGGGGCACTCGTGCCCATCGCCGTCGCTGCTGCGAGCGCGGCGCGGCTGAGCGACTGGGTGTACGCGGTCGTCGGCTACCGCTTCAACGGCGACTCGATCGTTACTGGATCGTTCTCGACCCGAACACATCAGCTCTGGACGTCGGTGCCGCCGGCCGGGAAGGCGCTGGGCGTCCTCGCGCTGCTGACCGCGGCCGGGTGGCGCCGTGCACCGCTGCTGGCGCGGATCTGGGTCGCGGCGGCCGCGCTCGGAGTGCTCGGCGGCGGCAACTTCCACCCGCACTACTACCTCCAGCTCGTGCCGCCGCTGTCCCTGCTTGCCGCAGTAGGCGTCCGGACGATCTGGCTGTCGGCACCCCGCCCGGCAGTGGCCGCAGCCGCGGCCGCCGCGGCCGCGACCCTCGCGGTGGCGATGCCCGTCGCATGGGCGAGCCCGTCCGAGCAGGCCGAGACGATC
>JBQCHW010000249.1:0-15938 GCA_051954315.1 Solirubrobacterales bacterium | reverse complement strand
ACGCGATCCGCGGCAGCGAGGCAGCGCTCGAGGCGGTGCTCGCCAAGCAGGATCGTCACGCCCCACTCCTCGTTCAGCCGGCGCAGCAGCGAGATCAGCTCATCGCCGGCCACCGGGTCGAGCTGGGAGGTCGGCTCGTCGAGGAGGATCAGGCGCGGGCGGGTGACGAGGGCGGCGGCGAGGGCGACGCGCTGCAGCTCGCCGCCGGAGAGGGTGTCGACGGCGCGGTCGAGCAGGTGCGGGATCGCCAGGGCAAGCGCCACCTCCTCGACGGCGCGGGCGCGGTCGGCCGGGGCGTCGCCGCGCATCTCCAGCGGCAGCTCGATCTCGGCGGCGACGGTGGTCGAGACGACCTGCGTCTCCGGGTCCTGGGCGAGGTAGCCGACCGCCGCCGCGAGCTCGCCGGGGCCGGCCTCGAGCGCGTCGAGGTCGGCGACGCGGACCTCTCCCTCGATCTCGCCGCCGTGGAAGTGAGGCACCAGCCCGCAGGCGGCTTTCAGCAGCGTTGACTTGCCCGAGGCCGAGCGCCCGGCCAGGAGCACGAACTCCCCCGGCGCGATCTCCAGCGAGACGTCGACCAGCGCCGGCTTCGAGGAGCGTGGGTACGAATAGTCGAGCCCTCGCACCGCGAGCGCCGGCGCCGCCCCGCGCCTGATCGCCAGCTCAGACACGCGCCACCTCCCGCCGAGGGGATGGCAGTGGGCGTCGCTTCATAGCTCTGCGGAAGGGCGCGAACCCGCTGAGGGCGACGATGGCGGCTACGGCGAGCGTGGCGGGGCCGAAGCCGATCGAGACCGTTGGGTAGGCCTGGAAGTCGTCGGCACCGAGGAGCTTGCCGGCGATCGCGGTGGCGAGGACGAGGGCGGCGACGGCGTAGAAGCGGCGGTCGTAGCGGGAGCGGCTGCGGCGGTTGCGGGCGCGGGGGGCGTCGAGGCTGTAGCCGCGCAGCTCGAGCGTGGCGGCGACATCGACGGCGCGGTCGAGGGAGCCGGCAAGCAGCCGGCGCGCCAGCGGCGCCTTACCCACCGGGGCCGCCCCGGGGCCGCGAAGCGCGGCGGCGTCGCGGAGGCGCGTGGCGTCGCTCGCGGCGACGGGAACAAGTCGAGAGACGAGCGTCGCGGTCAGAGCCGAGCGCCCCGCGAGCGGGCGTAACGCCCGCAGCACCCGGTCGGGATCGACGCAGGCGGAGTAGACGGCAAAGGCGACGATCGTCGCCGCCGCGAGGAGGCCGTAGGAGATGCCGGCGACGATCGCCTCGAGCGTGACGTCAACGCGCCCGAACAGCGGCCAGTCCCCTAGCCGCGCCACCACCGTCTCGCCGCGGCTCGTCACCAGGGCATTGACGACCGCGATCAGCAGCGCCAGCGAGAGCGCCATCTTCAGCGCCGAGCGGACAGCGGCGCGGGCACCCGCGAGGACACCGGCCAAGGTCGCCGCGGCGCCGGCGGCCAAGAGGATCAGCGGGTTGAGATAGAGGAAGGCGACGACGACGATCGCGCCGAGGTAGGCGACCGCGGCACCCGGCGAGGCGTCCTGCAGCGGTCCCCGCCGCGGCTTGTAAGCGAACGGCGACCTCACTGCGCCTCCACCGGCAACGGCGTCGTTTTCCCGCCTTCGATTGCCACCGCGTAATGGTCGCGCAGGTGCGCCTCGTCCAGGGAATCGGCCGCTTCGCTCACCGCTGCCGCGGTACCGCCCGTGACGAGCCAGACAGGCGGGCCGCCATAGCGGCTGGTCGCCGCGACGAGACCAGCGTCGGGGCCAAGCTGCCGTGCCGGCGACCCGTTTTCGTCGAGCGCGACCAGCTCGGAACCTTCGAAGTTCGCGTAGATGCCGCTTTCGCCCGGACCCGCTTCGAGGAGTTGCGCGGCCGGGTCTTCTCGCAGGCGGTCCCAAGGGCCGACGAGCATTCGGATCGCGCCCTTCGGAGATCCCGAGGCGAGCTTCACGCCTTCGCGCTCGAGCGCGCTGCGGGCCGTGTCGCAGGCGCTGCCGCCACCATCGCATTCGAGCACTACCGGGTGGCTCTTCCCCGCGACGCCGTCGGTGAACGGGGCGGGCCATGAGCCCACTACCGCGGGGACGTGATTCGTCGCGCTCCAGTCGCGGTAGTCCCACCAGACGCGCTCGCTGCCTTTCAGCTCGACGTCGGCGCCGCCGATCGGGGACTCGACCCCGTCGACGAAGAAGAACCAGTCGTAGGGGTCTCCCCCGCGTTCGCCCTCCGCGACCCCACCGATCGCGTGGACGAAGCCGCCGCCGAACCGGGTCTCGATGTCGGCGTTCGCTTCCAGCGCCCGCATCACCGTGTCGGACTCCTTCGCCTCCAGCGACTGCCGCAGGACTGGCTCGCGGCCGAATTCGCGGGTCACCGTCAGCTCGACCGAACCGACGTCGGCCCCCGGGCCCAGGCCGCAGCCGGCGGTCGCGAACGCCGCTGCAAGCAGCGCGATCGCAACCGCCGGGCCACGGCGAGAGTTCATCTCGGGCCGTGCCCTCCTACTTCGGGCACTTGCCGCCGACACAGACCGGCTCGCGCGCCGAGGGGATCTCCCCCGTCGCGGTCGCGGCCAGCTGTGCCGGCTTGCTCAGCGTCACCGTCGTGCGGCCGTCGGCGCCGGTCGGCTCTGCCGCCCCGGTCACCTTCACGCCCGCTGCCGGCTTGCTCTTGCCTTTTTCGTCGAAGGAGAAGACGCGCACCGTGAACGGCATCCCCGGCTTCGCCGCGTTCGGCCCGGTCAGGACCAGCTCTTCGGGGTACTTGTAGCTCGGCGCTTCGGTCTTGACCAGGGCGTAGAGGACTTCGTCGCCCGGGTGGATCGTCGCCGCGTCGCCGCCCACCGAAAGCGACTTGTGGTTGACCTTCAGGTACCAGGACGCGCTGCCCTTGGCGACGCTCTTGCCGACGCCGCACAGCGCCAGCCCGAAGTCGAAGCTGTCGCTGATCAGCAACGGGCTCAGCGTCGGGGTGGACTTGGAGGCGCGGGCGAGCAGGCCCATCGCGGTGTTGCCTTTGATCGACACCGGGTCGCCGCTGCCGCCGCTGCCCTTGCCGAAGCATTCGGCCTTGGGGCTGGTCTTGACCATGGTGGTCGCGGTCGCGATCGGCTTCTCGGCCAGGACCTTGCTGCCGCTGCCGACGACGCGCAGCTCGGCCTTGAAGCCGGCGGCCGAAGCGCCCGTGGCCACGGCCAGGGTGAGAGTGAGGCCCAGCATGCACGCGGCAGCCGGCCGGAACGGGGTGATTCTTGGCATTTACGCCACCCTTTCCTCGAGGGTTGAATTGGCTGGGCCGGGGACAGGTCTCCTGGCTTCCGGGATCAGGGAGGACGCGCCTTCCCGGAGGCTCGGTGTCGCCTCCAGTGACTGACGCCCATGGGCGCCTGCGAACTCCTCCACCCGGTCACAGTGGCGGGACCACGCCGGACTTGCACCGGACTTCCCTTGACCACCGACCGATATGTACGCCGCGAGTCTATCCCGCGGGGGCGTCAACGTATTGGTGCCATGTCCCGCGCTCATCGCACCCCCGGCCGCCACACGCACTGGCGGCTGGCGCGGCACCGGCCGCGGCTGTTGCGGCTCGGCGGCCTGGCGGCGCTGCTGGCGGTGGTCGGGCCGGGCATCCTCGCCGGGCTCTCCGACGACGACCCGGCCGGGATCACCACCTACTCGATCCTCGGCGCCCGCTACGGCTATGAGCTGCTCTGGGTGCTGGCGCTCTCGACCGCGGCGCTGATCGTCTTCCACGAGGTCGGGGTGCGGCTCGGCGTCGTCACCGGCAAGGGGTTGCTGACGCTGGTCCGCGAGCGCTACGGGCAGCGCGCCGCCTGGGCGGTGATGACGGCGCTGCTTATCGCCAACACCGGCACCCTCTGCGCCGAGTTCGCCGGGGTGGCGGCGGCGCTCGACCTGCTGACCGGGGTCAGCCGCTACGTCAGCGTGCCGCTGGCGGCGATCGCGATCTCGGCCCTGGTCCTGCGGGAGAACTTCCACCGGGTCGAGCACCTGCTGCTGGCGCTGAGCTCGGTCTTCGTCGCCTACGTGATCGCCGGGATCGCCGCCCACCCCGACTGGGGCGCGGCCGGGCGCGGCCTGGTGGTGCCGAGCATCCCGCTGAACCGCGACGCGGTCCTGGTCGCGGTCGCGACGGTGGGGACGACGCTCGCCCCCTGGGGCCTCGCCTTCATCCAGTCCTACGCGGTTGACAAGCGGCTGCGGGTCGCCGACCTGCGCTACGAGCGGGTCGACGTCGTCGTCGGCGCGGTCCTGACCGGGGTGATCGGCGTCTTCGTCGTCGTCGCCTGCGCCGCCACCCTGCACCCGCAGGGCATCGACATAAACGACGCCAGCGACGCGGCGCGGGCGCTGGAACCGTTCGTCGGCGGCGCCGCCGCGACCCTCTTCGGCCTCGGCTTCCTCGGGGCGGCGCTGCTGGCGGCGGCGATCGTCCCCCTCTCCACCGCCTACTCGATGTCGGAGACGCTCGGGCGCCGCGCCGACCTCGACGACAGCTTCGAGGAGGCGCGCACCTTCTACCTCTCCTTCGCCGCGGTCACCGTCGTCGCGGCCTGCCTGGTGCTGATCCCGGGCGCGCCGCTGATCGAGATCCTCTTCCTCACCCAGGCGCTGAACGCGGTGCTGCTGCTGGTCCTGCTGCCGTTCGTCCGCTCGCTCGCCGGCGACCGCGAGCTAATGGGCGAGAACGCGCTCGGCCGCTTCGACCGGGCGACGACGGCGATCGCCCTCGCGGTGGTCGCGGTCAGCGTCTTGGCGCTCGGGATCCTGGCGCTCGCCTAGTAGGGCTCGTACTCGACGGTGCGCCAGCTCTCGCGCCCGCGCGGCTTCATCGCCAGCAGGCTTCGGGTCGCCTGCTCGCGACCGTCCGGGCCCGGCCACTCGGCGACGATCTCGGTCGTCCCTTCCTGCACCTGCTCGGAGTAGCTGCCCTCGACGACCGCGTTCGCCAGCGCCCGGATCTGCCGCTTGATCTCCTCCGGGTCCTCGGAGAAGAACTCGCAGACCATGTCGTTGCGCCCGGGCGAGCAGACCAGGAGCTGGTCGGAGTCGAAGTAGACCTCGAGCGGCGCCGCCGCCAGCTTCATCGGCTCCAGGTAGAGGGTGAGGCCGATCTCGGCCTCCTCCTCCCGCACCTCCGCCCAGCCCGCCGCCAGCGCATCTTTGGCCGCTACCTCGAGGATCTCTCTGATCTCGCTCGCCAGACCGGTCATGGCTGACCAGTTATACATCTTGAACCAAAGCTTGGCCTTGACTTATACGCCAAGAAGCAGATCGAGGACCAACATCAGTCCAGCGCCACCGAGGAGGCCGAGCGTGGGACCGACCCGGGTGCGGCCGGCGTAGGCCTGGGGAAGCATCTCGATAGCGATCAGGCTCAGCATCGCGCCGGCGGCGAAGGCGAACGAGAAGGGCAGCAGCGCGGTCACCTCTTCGACCGCGAGATAGGCGATCACGGCGCCGACCGGCTGCGGCGCGCTCGTGCCGACGGCAGCCCAGAACTGCCGCGCCCGGCTGAAGCCGGCGGTCTCCATCGGGATCGCGACGCTGGTCCCCTCGGGGACGTTCTGGATCGCGATCGCGACGATCACGAACAAGCCGAGGCCGGCGCGCTCGGACGCGTACGCGGTCCCCACCGCCAGGCCCTCGGGCAGGCTGTGGACGAAGAGCACCGCGAAGACCAGCGCCGAAGTCCGCGCCCCCGGCCCGCGCCGGCCCATGAAGGCAGCCTCCGGCCGCAGCCGCCGCCGCGCCACCCCGAGCAGCACCCCGCCGACCAAGAGGCCGGCGAGCACCTCCCAGACGGAGCCTTCTTCGGCCGCCGGAACCAGCAGCCCGAAGACCGAGGCGATCCCCATCACCCCGGCGGCGATCCCGAGCAGGAACGGCGTCAGCGCCGCGGCGCGATCGCCGAGGAACCAGACCGGGATCGCCCCGAGCCCGGTCGCCAGAGCCGTTCCGCAGGCGGCGAGGAAGAGGATCAGCAGGTCGGGCACTCGCCCGACGCTAACGCCGCCCAGGGATGCTCAGTCGGCCTTCTTGCCGATGTAGACGACCTTGTAGTCGCGACTTTCGTCGACCGGTTCGGAGAGGACGACCCTTTCGTCGATCTCCTGCATGCCGAGGGCGGCGAGGCAGTCGAGGCCGGCGGCGCGCATCGCCTCGCGCACCTCGGGTTCGGAGCGATAGCGCTCACGGTGGACGATCGGCTCGATGTCGTCGCCTTCGATGCGGGTTTCGAAGACGTTGGGTTCGCCCTCCACCTCGCCGATGCCGTGCCAGGTCCAGCTGCGGCCGCCGTATTCGACATCGCGGCTGCCGCCCGACCAGGCGCCGGAGTCGTAGGTGCCCTTGGAGTTGACGTCGAAGAGCAATAGGCCGTCGTCGGCGAGGTTGGCGCGCATCCGGGCAAGGGCGCGCTCGAGGTCCTCATCGGCGAGCAGGTAGTTGACGGCGTCGTTGAGCGAGAGGACGAGCTCGAACTCGCCGTAGTCCGGCAGCTCGCGCATGTCGACGGCGTCGAGCTGCACTTTGCCGCCGCCCTCCTCCCGCGCCCGCTCCAGCATCCCCGGCGAGAGGTCACAGGCCCGCAGCTCCCAGCCGCGGCTCAGCAGCGGCCCGAAGGCGCGCCCGGTCCCGCAGCCGACGTCGAGCGCCCTCCCCCGCTTCAGCCCGTGCTTCTCGAGCTCGGGCAAAAGCGTTTCGCCCAGCCACATCTCGTAGTCGTTCTGGTAAGTGAACTCGTTGTAGATCGGCGCGAAGGCGTCGTAGGCCACGCGGGCTGGATCCCCCTCCATGCCCCAAGCCTATACCTCGAACTCTTGCCGAATAGCCGTGCGGATATCCGTCCAGTCAGCTCGGTTCGCGGCTAGGGTCCCGCCGCTTCAACCTCCTCATCCGGTGGATGGGGTCTCGTTCAATCGACGCAGCAAAGGAGAAACGATGAGCAGGGGAATCTGGCGCCAGGCGCCGGCGCTGGCGGTTGCGATCGTGGCGCTGGTGGCGGCCTTGGCGGGGACGGTCTACGCGGCCGGGAAGATCAACGGGCACGCGATCAAGGTGAAGTCGCTGCCGGGCAACCGGCTGGCGCTGGGCTCGGTGCCGGCGAACCGGCTGAAGCCGGGGACGATTCCGAGCACGCAGCTGGCGCCGGGCTCGATCTCGGGCGACCGCCTCGCCCCCGGTTCGGTGACCGGGCTGCAGGTCGACGTCTCCACCCTCGGCCAGGTCCCCTCGGCCGTCCACGCCGACACGGCGGAGTCGGCCAAAGACGCGGAAACGGCGCTCAATGCCGCCAACGCGGTGAACGCGCAGAACCTCAACGGCTACCACGCCGGCTGCAAGGCGGGGACGCGGCTGTTCGCGGGAGCGTGCTGGCAGGTGGTGGCGAACTCCAGTGCCCTCAACCCGGCGGCCGCCGCCGGCACCTGCGCCAACGAAGGCGGAGAGCTGCCCGACCCGCTGCTGCTGGCGGCCTTCTCGCAGCAGCCGAACATCACGCTTGCAGCGGGGGATGAGTGGAGCAACACCGTTACTAACGTTTCCGGATCAAACCTCTATGCCGTCGTGACGGTGTCTTCATCAGGAGCCGTTGACTCTGAACTCGCGACCGAAACCAGGAAGTTCCGCTGTGTCATGCCCCTCCTCAGCTAGCCCTAGAACGACCATGTGGGGCAGCTGAGGCTGCCCCACTTCTAAGCGTCGAGCAGCCGCCGGTAGTACCGGTAATCCCGCCGGTCGGGCCGCAGATTCGAGGCCAGCGCCAGGTGGTGGCGGGCGCGGCGCTTCTCGCCGGTCTTGCTGAGGGCGCGGCCGAGGCAGAAGTGGGCGAAATCGTTGACCGGGTGGGACTCGACCACGGCCTCGAACTCGACCGCGGCCGGGGCGAAGCGGCCGGCGCGGAAGTAGGCGCGGCCCAGCGCCTCGCGGATCGAGGTCTTCTCGGGGTCGCGGCGGGCGGCCTCGGCGAGCGGCGCGGTGGCGTGCTCGAAGTCGCCGTCCTCGAGCAGCTCGAGGCCGCGGCGATAGAGGGTGTAAGTGGGCTCGGGGGTCCCCTGCGCAGGCATACACCAAGTGTAGGAGGAAGGGATTGCGGACCCGGAAAACTGCGATTTAGCAGGCCGAAAGGGTCACTCTGCTACCTTGGATGCACGGGTTCGGCGGACTCTCCCCCGCCGGCCCAATCGACTTATGAGCACTACTACCACCGCGAAAAAATGGACCTGCGACCAGTGCGGGGTGACCGTCAGCCGCGTCGGCGGCGAGAAGGTCGAGCTGCCGCCTAGCTGGGACACCTCCAAGGACGGCACTTTCTGCCTGCTCTGCCGCCGTGAGCGCGCCGCCCAGGCCGCCCTCGCCGCCGCCCCCCAGGGCTCGATCGAGGACCGCGCCAAGCTCCGCCGCGCCGCCCTGGTCGAGTTCGAGGTCCGCCGCCGCCCCGGCCACGGCAACGGCGAGATCGCCAAAGCCTGCCGCTCCTCCGTCGCCGCCGTCGTCGCGGCGCGCAAACGCCTGAAGATCCCCGCGCCGACGAACTAAGCCTGCGGCAGGTTGCAGTTCTGGGCCTAGTTGCATTTCTGCACCTATGATCTTCTGATCGCTCGGAAGTTCAGAATCGGCTCCATCTCCGCGGTGGTTGTTTGTCTATCTCTGCTCGTCCTGCCCACGCTTGCCGCCGCTGCAACCTGGATCCCGCCGGTCGACCTCGGCACCTCGAGCGAAGTCAGCGCCTGGGAACCACGTCCCGAGATCGCCCTGAGCGGCGTCGCGGGCGGAGTCGCCATCTGGCCGCAGGAAAAAGGTGCGGGCAGCCTGGAAAGTGCGAGCATGAACCTCACGGGGACCTGGGGACCGCCGGTCACGCTGGCGCCCGCCTACTGGGGCCAGCGCGAAGACCCCCAGCTCGCGATGAACGAAGCGGGCGAGGCCGTTGCCGTCTGGAAGCACTTCGGCGAACAGGCGTCGATCGTGGCAAGAGTCAGGACGCCACTAGGTTCATGGGGCCCTCGGGAAACCCTGTCTCCGGAAGGGTCCCCTGATGGGCTCCCGGACGTTGCGGTAGGACCAGAAGGCGAAGCGGTCGCGGTCTGGTGCCAGGCCCCCAGGTACGGTCCGTACAGCGCGTATCGGATCGAAACGTCGTTCAGGCCCCCTGGTGGGCACTGGGAACCGGCGGTGGTGCTGTCCGACCCTGAAGACGCCTCCTACTCGCCCCAAGTCGCCATCGCGCCGACCGGCAAGATCCTCGCCGCCTGGTACGGCTTCTACGGAGACAACAGCAAGATGACCGTGCAGGTCGCAGAAACGGAGAGCAGCCAGTGGGGGGAACCGCAAGAAGTCTCCGCTGATACGAGCGCTTGGTGGCCCGAGGTGGCGGCGGGCACCGCAGGGGCGACGGTCGTCTGGCAGACCGACGAGGGAATTGAAGCGGCGAGCCAAGCGTCGAACGACGGATGGCAGCCCCCCGTAGAACTTTCCGGGCCTGAATCGACCGAACCGGAGATCGGGGCAGACGCCGCCGGCAACGCCGTCGTGATCTGGAACTCGGTGTCTGAATCAGGCCACGGCTACATCGAAGGCTCGACCCACGCGGTCGGCGGTCAGTGGAGTGAACCGACTGAGATTGCGGGTCCCGTCTTCAGCGGCGAAGGCAGGTTGCGGCTTGCCGTCTCAGCGAGCGGCCGGACCCTGGCAGCGTGGTCGGTCTGGCGGAAACTGGGACCCGATTCAGAAGGCCGATACATAGAAGAGGCTTCGGGGGTTGGAGGCGGTTGGGAAGAACCGACGACCCTCTCCGCGACCGGAGCCTGGGCGGTCTTCCCCGCGGTCGCGCTGGACGACCAAGGAGATGGCGCGGTGGCATGGTGGTCGGGTAATCGGCACCTCCCCCAGGCAACCGAGTTCGTCGTCCCGCGGGCGACTGCACCCGCGGGCGGAGACGAATCGCATCCGAGTGGCGGGCCATCGGGACCGGAGCGGAAAGGCGGACGAGCGAAGGCCGGCCACATTGCCCTCGTCAGGAAGGGAAAGGCCTACGTCAAGGTCCGCTGTCCCGGCTCCTCAACGTGCAAGGGTCGCTTGCGCCTCGTCGTCCTGCCGACCCGGACTCGAGGCAAGCCGATCCGCATCACGTCCGCCCCCGCTGACTTCACGATCCCGGCCGGCCGCAAAGAGATCATCAAGCTCCGACTCGACAAGAAAGGTCGAAGCCTCGTCTCGGCGGCTGGGCAACGGGGGATTCATGCATGGCTCCGCGGCAGCCATGTTCAACCTCTGCGTCTTTTGCTGAAGCCGGCCGGGGACGCCTAGACCCGGGTCCGCTCCGCCAGGTCGCGCAGCAGGCCCTCCATGCCCCGCTCCTCGTGGACGCGGCGCTGGCGGTCGGCGCCGTTGCCCTCGCTGACGATTCGCTCGATCTCTTCGAGGGCGCCGGCGGCGCCGAGCTGCTCGGCGTAGGGGCGGGCTTCGGCGAGGACGCCGCGGGCGACCTCGGTGGCGGGGGCGGCGGTGCTCTCGTCGACCATCAGGCGCGCCTGCAGGCCGTAGCGCTCGGCCTGGAAGTAGGACTCCTCGATCGCCTCGCGGGCGAGGCCGGGGGCGGCGGGGCGGTCGATCTCCTTGGCTGCCAGGGCTTGGATCAGCGCGGCGATCGCGGCATTGCCCTCCGGCGTGACCTGGATGTCCATGCCGCGGACCTCGACGGTGCCGAGGTTGGGGTGCGGGCGCACGTCCCACCAGAGGTAGGTGTAGTCATCGACGCCGGCGGCGGCGATCAGCTGGTCGGCGACGCGGAGGAAGTCCTCGTAGTCGCGGAAGGCGCGGGGGAGCTCGAAGCGCGGGTAGCTGCGGACGGCGGCGGCGCGGGCGCTGGCGAGGCCGGTGTCGGCGCCGTCGCGGAAGGGCGAGTTGCCGGTCAGCGCCGCCAGCAGGGGCAGGTGGTGGCGCATCGCGTTGGCAACCGCGACCGCGGTTTCGGGATCGGGCATGCCGACGTGGACGTGGAGGCCGCAGGGCGGCGTCGCCAGCAGGCTCGCCAGATCCTTCTTCACCGACTCGTAGCGGGCTTTCTCGACCAGCTGCGGCTCACCGGCCTCGCCCGGGTAGATGCCCGAGCCCATCAGCCGCGCCCCGGTTGCGGCGATCCCCCGCCGCACCTCGGCCAGCTCGCGCGCCGCCTGCCCGGCGTCGTCGCAGACGCCGGTCTTCAGCTCGATCTGGGTGGCGAAGATCTCGGTCGAAACGCTGCCGCGGTGCTCCGGGGCGATCTCCTCCAGCACCTCGGCGCCGGCGGCGACCAGGCCGCAGTCCTCGTCGACCAGCAGCAGCTCCTCCTCGACACCGAGGGTCAGCGGCGCCGAGCCGCCGAAGTTGTGCTCGCGCCGGCTGCCCTCGTCATCCGCGTCGCGGGCGCTCAGAGTGTTGGACGAAATCCCCATTCCCGTGGGAGCGAGCTACCCCGCGCCGGAGCTTCCTTAACCCTGCCTATCCTGGCCGGATGGCCATGGGGGGAAAGCTGCGCGTGCTGGGGGAACCGGCCTACCGGCGACTCTGGATCGGGCGGACCGCCTCGCTCATCGGCGACGGGATCGCCCCGATCGCGCTTGCCTTCGCGATCCTCGACCTGACCGGCTCGGCGACCGACCTCGGCATCGTCCTCGCCCTCCACGGCCTGGTTTTGATCGCCCTGATCCTGGTCGGGGGCGTCATCGCCGACCGGATCTCACCGCGGCGGGCGATGCTCGGCGCCGACCTCACGCGGACGATCTCGATGGGCCTGATCGCGGTGCTGTTGCTGACCGGAGTGGCGGAGATCTGGCAGCTGGCGCTCCTCTATGCGGTCGACGGCGCCGCGACTGCCTTCTTCAACCCGGCCTCGAACGCGATCGCCCCGCAGATCGTCCCGCCCTCCCGCCTGCAGGAGGCCAACGCGCTGCTCACCTTCTCGCGCTGGACCGGCAAAGTCGCCGGCCCGGCGCTGGCGGGCGTGATGCTGGCGCTGGGCTCGCCCGGCTCGGCCCTGGCGATCGACGCCGCCACCTTCGCGGTCAGCGCCGCCTGCCTTTGGGGGATTCGGGCACCCGGGGTGCGCCCGGAGGGCGAGAGCGAGAACTTCCTGGCCGAGCTCCGTCATGGCTGGCGCGAGTTCTCGAGCCGCAGCTGGCTGGTCGCGGTGGTGCTGTCAGCAGCGATCACCAACGCGATCTTCTTCCCCGGCTTCCAGGTGCTGGGCCCGACCGTGGCCAACGAATCGCTTGGCGGCTCCAGCTCCTGGGCGCTGATCGCCGCCCTCTGGGGCGTCGGCGGCCTGTTCGGCGGCCTTTTCGCCCTCTCGATCCGGCCGCGCCGCCCCCTGCTCGTCAGCGAGAGCCTGATCCTGGTCTTCCCGATCCCGATCGCCCTCCTCGCGATCCCCGCCACCACCGGGGTGATCGCCGCCGGGGCGCTCCTCGCCGGCGCCGCCGTCAGCCAGGCCGAGATTCTCTACGAGACGACGATCGCCCAGCATGTCCCACAGGACGCCCTCGCCCGGGTCACCGCCTACGACTGGTTCGGCTCCCTCGCCCTCGAGCCGGTCGGCCTCGCCCTGGTCGGACCGGTCGCCGCCGGCATCGGGATCAGCACCAGCCTCTGGCTCGGTGCCGGAGTGATCATCCTCTGCCTGCTCCTCGTCCTCGCGATGCCAAGCGTGCGCCGGCTTGAAGCGGTGAAGACCGAAGCAACCCCAATTCCCCCGCCTCGACCGGTCGAGGCGGGCGACTAAAGTGCCTTCATGACCGCTTCGGCGGCGTTGAAGCCGTTGATGCCGTGGGCGCCGGCGCCGGGGGGCGTGGCGGCGGAGCAGATGAAGACGTTGGGGATGCCGGTCGCGTAGGGGACGGCGGCGGCGCGGGGGCGCAGGAGCGTCTGCAGCGGGGTGTTGGCGCCGGTGAGGATGTCGCCGCCGATGAAGTTGGCGTTGGCGGCCTCGATCTCGGCGGGGGTGCGGGTGGAGGTGGCGAGGATGCGTTCGCGCAGGCCGGGGGCGAAGCGTTCGATCTGGTCGAGGATGACCTCGGTGGCGTCGCCGCCGTAGCCGCTGGGGACGTGGGCGTAGGTCCAGATCGGGTGCAGATCGCCCTGCGAGCGCTGCGGGTCGGCCAGGTACTGCTGGGCGACGAGGATGAACGGGCGCTCGGGCATGCGGCCGCGGTTGATCTCGCGCTCGGCGAGGACGACCTCCGCAAAGGAGCCGCAGACGTGGACGGTGCCGGCGCGGCGGGCGGGCTCGTAGGTCCACGGGACCCCGCCCTCGACCGCGAGGTCGAGCTTGAAGGCACCGGGGCCGTGCTTGTAGCGGCGGTAGGCGCGGGCGGCGCGCGGCGGCAGGCGGTCGCCGGCCAGCTCCAGGACCCCCCGCGGGGAGAGATCGAGGACGACGGCGTCGGCGGCCGGCAGCTCCTCGAGCGAGCGGACGCGGCGGCCGGTCTCGATCCTCCCGCCGCGCTCTTCGATGACTCTCGCGTAGGCCTTGGCGATTGCAACCGAGCCGCCTTTGGCGACCGGCCAACCATAGGCGTGGCCGGCGCAGACGAGCGCCATCCCGATCGAGGAGCTGAGCGGCAGGTTGAGCGGCGCGAAGGCGTGGGCGGCGACGCCGCCGAAGAGGGCCGCCGCCTCCGGCGTCCCCAGCGCCCGCGCCATAAGCGTCGCCGGCGCCGCCGCCGGCAGCCCGAAGCGCAGCAGCCGCAGCGGGTGGCGCGGCAGGTGGACGAACGGGTGGTAGATGTCCTCGGTCAGCGGCTCGTAGCCGCGCGAGGGCGCGCCGAAGATCCGCCGCCAGCGCTCACCGCCCTCCCCCAGCCCCGCCGCGGTCGCCTCCAGCGAGCGCAGCATCGTCGCGCCGCCGCCGTCCAGCGGGTGGGCGAGGTCGACCTCCGGCCATCCCCACTCGAGCCCGTAGCGATCGAGTTCCAGCTCCAGCGTCGCCGGGGCCGAGACCGCCATCGGGTGGGTCGCGGCGCACTCGTCGTGCAGCAGCCCGGGGACGGTCAGCTCGGAGCTGCGGGTGCCGCCGCCTATCCGCTCCTCGGCCTCGATCACCGTCACCTCCACCCCGCGCCTGGCGAGGATCGCCGCGCAGGCGAGCCCGTTGGGGCCGGAGCCAACGACGATCGCGCTGCTCATACCTCTACTTTGCCCGGCCTTGCCTCCGTGTGGACAGGGAATTCGTCACCCAGCCACGGTTGCCGCTTCGCCATCTCGGCGACATCGACGTAGCCCTCCTCGACCAGGCCCCCGGCCGCGTCCCAGATCCGGTAGCGCTGGCGCTGCACCTGGGCCGGCTGACTCTCCAGCGTCACCACCCGCACCTCCCCCGGCGCGAAGTGGCAGCGTTCCTGCACCGCCGCCAACAGGCGCTGGTCGTGGAAGTGGCCGTCGCCGAAGTTGTAGCCGAGGACGACGCCGGCGACGAGCTCGCCCTCGCGCACGTCGTAGTCCTCGATGTCCTCGACCGCCCGCGCGGTCAGCCCGTTCAGCGCCCGCCCGTGCGAGTGCATCGAGCGGAAGGCGAGCCCTTTGTAGAGGAGGACGTCGATCAGCTCCGGCTCGTAGAACTTCTCCAGCTGCACGCCGACCGTCGGCGCCGCCTTGACCAGATCGCGGTCGAGCTTCGCCTCGGCCCCTTCTCCGCCGTCGCCGCCACGCCGGAAGAGCCACTGGCTGGTCGCCCAGTTGCCCGCGTAGTAGCGCATCGAGGGCAGGAACGAGACCAGATCCGGGCGCAGGTTGCCGAGGATCGGCAGGCCGACGCAAGTGAGCGCGAGGATGACCAGCAGCAGCGGGTCGTCGATCGTCGAGAACGGGACGCTGCCGTAGTGGCCGAAGAGGAAGAGGAGGCCGAAGATCATGAAGACGTTCCACTCCAGCGGCACCGCCAGCGGGAACGTCGAGAGGATGTGGGCGTGGAAGATCACCATCCCGGCGACGGCGAGCGTCTGCACGATGCCGCCGCTGGAGAGGATCAGGACCAGCGGCAGGGTGAACTCCATCACCGTCCCGAAGTGGGCGATCGCCGCGCCGGTGCGCGAGGGCAGCAGATCCTCGGGATGGCGCGTGTAGAGGCGGCGCTTCATCGCCGGCGAGCGGTTCCAGGGCGTGTTGCTGATCATCACCGTGACGACGAAAGGAAAGTGGCGATTCAGCTTCGAGCTGGCGGCGCCCCACCAGATGCAGAAGAAGACGAGCTGGGCGGCGATCACCAGGTTGGTCAGCGGGAAGAGGAAGATCAGCGCCAGGTTGCCGTAGATCTCCGCCCGCGCCGCCAGGAACGGGACCTTGTCGCGGAGGCCGAGGGCGGCAAGGATCGCCAGCATCGCGCCGACCGCGAGGGGGTCTAGACGGGCCGGCGAATCGACCCCGCCGGAGAGCAGGTTGAAGACCAGCGCGGCCAGCAGCGCTCCATATAAGGAGACGTCGAGCCAGGTCCGCGTCGTCCCCCGCGTTCCCGGCACCCGCTCCGGCCAGGGCGGCAGCCGCGTCGTCCCCGGCCGCAGCCAGTAGAGGACGCCGCCGATCATCGGGCTGAAGCGCAGGGTCAGCGGCAGCGATCCGGCGCCGAGCCCCAGGACCTCCCAGAGCATCGTCCAGATCACCGCCTTCTCGAAGACGATCGGGGCGGTCCAGTGCGGCCAGCCGCTGGTCGCGAAGATCAGGAGCGCCCCGAGGCCGGTGTAGGCGAGGACCTTGAAGACGTAGAGGAAGTAGACAGCGGTCGGCGTCCCGAAGCCGTTCAGCGCCCAGTCCTGGGCCAACGGCTTGATCCGCTGCAGGTGCGGCAGGCGGCGCCACTCGGCGACCTCGAACGGGGGTGGCGCTGGATCCAAGAGGCCCATTTGTCTAATCGCCTCGATTAATGCTTAAGTGATCGAAACGTGCGCCGA